>JAFMSA010000687.1 GCA_017353855.1 Alphaproteobacteria bacterium | reverse complement strand
TTGACGACCGCCCCGCTACCGGCGAGAAAGGCCGGAAGCAGCGCTTCGTCGTCGATCTCGACATTCAGCGGCTCGACCTGCCCGACATCGCCCATGGGCCTCAAAAACTTCGCCGCTTCGGCATTGCGACAGCCGACCGGCACCACGTCGCCGCGCGCGGCGAGCCGCTTGACGACATAACGGCCGATGAACCCTGATCCGCCGAGCACTGCGGTTCGACCACTTCTCATCTAATCCCCCCGCTTCGTCACGCGCCCCGGCCCGGCCGGACTGCGCGCCCCCGGTCTATACCGCACCGCCGTTGACATTGATAAGGGCGCGGCTTATCTCGGCTCTCCCGAGACGCCCAGGTGGCGGAATTGGTAGACGCGCTAGATTCAGGTTCTAGTGGGCGAAAGCTCGTGGAAGTTCGAGTCTTCTCCTGGGCACCACCTCGGGACGGGGGAATTGCGGCAGGCCGCTGCACAGGATGACCAACCGGCTTTACCTGGGTGATCTTCCGGAAGGGATTGACTTCGGCACGGTGGTGGCCGTCGACACCGAAGCCATGGGGCTCAATCCGCATCGCGACAGGTTGTGCCTCGTTCAGCTCTCGGCCGGGAACGGCGACGCGCATCTGGTGCAGTTCGCTCCCGGCGACTACGATGCGCCGCGGCTCAAGCGGCTGCTGGCCGATCCCGGTGTGACCAAGCTGTTCCATTTCGCGCGCTTCGATCTCGCCATGATCTACCACTATCTCGGCGTGATGGCGCTGCCCGTCTATTGTACCAAGATTGCCTCGCGACTCGCACGCACCTTTACCGACCGGCACGGGCTGCGCGATTTGTGCAAGGATCTCATCAATACGGATTTGTCGAAACAGCAGCAGAGTTCGGATTGGGGAGCAGAAGCGCTGAGCGAAGAACAGCTTCGCTATGCTGCTTCCGATGTGCTCCATCTGCACGCATTGCGCGCTCGACTAGACATGATGCTGGCGCGTGAGGGACGCGAAGAGCTGGCGCGCGCCTGCTTCGCATTTCTGCCTCACCGCGCGAAGCTTGATCTCGCGGGCTGGTCGGAGCAAGACATCTTCGCGCATTGAGCGCCGTCTGGAGAAGGGGGGGTCAGTGCATACACGGCGAACCGAACGGATGGTCCGGAGCGATGGGCGGTCCGCTCGTTAGGGAGCGGGCGGCCACCGCCCGGCGCGATGGCGCGGGCGGGGCGCGCGTCGACGCCGACCTGGCCATTGCGCGGCGCGTTATCCGTGCCGAGATCAGCGGGCTTGAGCGCTTGGCCGAAACGCTGGACGGCGCGTTTCACCGCACCGTCGAAGCATGCGCCGCCGCGCGGGGACGGATCATCGTTACGGGACTCGGCAAGAGCGGTCACGTCGCCCGCAAGATCGCCGCCACGCTGGCGTCCACCGGCACTCCGGCACAGTTCATCCATCCGGTCGAGGCGAGCCACGGCGACCTCGGCATGATCGGGCCCGAAGACGCCGTCCTTGCTCTGTCAAACTCGGGCGAGACAACGGAATTCGCCGATATTATCGCCTTTTCGCGGCGCTTCGGCATTCCGCTTGTCGCGATCACCGGCGGCGCGCGATCGACCCTCGCCGGTGCGGCCGATGTCGTCCTGCTGCTGCCGGGTGCCGCCGAGGCCTGCCCGATGGGGCTGGCCCCTACGACGTCGACCACGATGATGATGGCGCTCGGAGACGCGCTGGCGCTGGCGCTGCTCGAGCGCAAAGGCTTCTCGTCCGCCGATTTTCAGCGGTTTCACCCGGGAGGAAGACTGGGCCGCCGCCTTTTGCGCGTGCGCGATATCATGCATCGGGGGGAAGAGATTCCGCTGGTCGCGCCGAGCGCGCGGATGTCGGATGCGATCCTCGTGATGACGGCAAAAAGCTTCGGCTGCGTCGGCGTATGCGAGACCGGCGGACGGTTGGTCGGCGTCATCACCGATGGCGATCTGCGCCGGCATATGCGCGATTCGCTCCTTTGCCAGACGGTGCGGGCGGTCATGCACGTAACCCCCAAGACGGTTTCCGCGGCCGCGCTCGCGGCGGACGCGCTGGGGATAATGAACCGCTCTGCCATCACCTCGCTGTTTATCGTCGACGAAGACGCTCGGCCGATCGGTTTTCTCCATATGCACGACTGTCTGCGCGCCGGTGTTGCGTGATGTCGGGGGGTCCCGCAAGAGCGCTCGACCCGCAAACGCGCCGCGAATTGGCCGAGGTCCTGACGCGGCCGACCGGGCCTGTGATCCGGTCGCGCTTGCGGGTCGCGGGCGACGGCTACAGCCGGCGTGTGGCATTCCTGAAACGGATGTTGCCCGCCTTCGGCGTGATGCTCCTGCTGCTCGTCGCTGTCTGGCCGCGGCTCGTTCCGTTGCTCGAACGCGTGCGGCTCGGGATTCCCCTCATCGATCTGCGCGAGGCACGCGAACTCAGAATGCTCAATCCGCGCTATGCCGGGATCGACCGGTACAACCGGCCCTTTGTCGTGACCTCGGCCGTCGGCCGGCAAATCCCGAACCGGGACGACCTGATGTCGCTCGAGCGGCCTCGGGCAAAGCTGATCCTGCACAGCGGCGCCTCGGTCGTCGTGACGGCTGCGGTGGCAATTTACCAGTCGCAGGCGGAATTGCTGGACCTGTTCGACGATGTAAATCTGGTGCACCAGAACGGCACGCGCTTTGTGACCCGGCGCGCGCATGTCAATGTCGCCGCCGAGACCGCCGAGGGGCACGACCCGGTGGTCGGCAACGGACCTTCGGGAAACATCGCGGCCGAAGGCTTTCGCGTGCTCGACAAGGGCGACACGGTAATATTCACTGGGCAGTCGCACCTGCTGCTCAAAGGAACCAAGCCGGCCGATCACCCCGCCGAACCCCCGGCGCTGCCGGCGGAGGTCGCGGCTGCGGCGGCCCAGGTCGAGGCCGCGGCGACCGCACCCGGCAATATCGGACCCGAGCCGTCGCC
>JAFMSA010000134.1 GCA_017353855.1 Alphaproteobacteria bacterium | reverse complement strand
CATATCGCATTGCCGCAACCGGGAGCCACAGAGCAGCATTGGGTCCGGCACGCGAAATGGACGTGGTACGACGCGCGCAACAACGGCTTCAGCGGCCGCGGCCTCGCCGCGCTCACGACATTCACGAACAAGAAATTCTCCGAGACCCCGCGCGGCCAGCAGATGCTGAAGGACCTGACCTACGAGCAGGCCGAGCGGCTCCATTACCCGAAGGAGAAATTCTCGTTTCTCACCGCCGAGCAGGCCGATCAATTGCTCAAGCAGGGCCAAGCCGTCACCGGCACATTAGGCCGCTCCTACACGAGCGCCGCGCAGGGCCGCAAAGGCGACATCGAGATGTTCCTCGGGAACTTGAGTATCGACAGCGTCCGCGGCACCGCCGCGCACGAGATCACGCACCAGCGCTGGCAGACCGTGCTCGACCAATACATGACCGAACTCGCACAGGCCGACGACGCCGGCGCGCTCGAGGCGGACGGCTACAGCCTCAAGGAAGGCGCGCAGGCCCGCTACCCGACCGTCGCGCGGCTCAACCCGACTTACATGGACAACGTCACGACCCTCGTCGCGGATGACGGGGTGAGCCCCTATTCGCGCGGCTTCTGGAACGACTACGGAAAGTTTCTCAATGACGGCGGATACCGCCACGACCTCTACAAGGTCTATGCCGAGGATCAGGTGCGGCGCGGTAAAGAGGCTGCCGAAGTCGTCCCGTTCGACCAGTGGAAGAACGATTACCGCGCGAAGCTCCTGAAGACCGCGTTCCATGAGACCCTCGCCGAGATCGCCTGTGCGGAGGCCGAGGACGAGACTCCGGACGCGAGCCGCGACTGGCTGAAGTTCTACACGACCGTCGAAGGCCTTTACGAGGCGCAGCGCACCGCCCCGCAGCGGCGGGCCGCGTAATGGAGCGCGTCATCATCGACGGCCGCGAGGCCTATGCCGCATATCTGAACGACCGCTTGCAGCCGGTAGCAAAGGGCGAGGAAACCCTCGTCAAAGTGATCTTCCTCGACAATCACCAGACCCTGTGGCTGACCCCCGATCCCGAGGTCGAAGCCGTAACCCCCGGCCGCCAGGAGGACTGATGGATATCGATCTGCTTTGGAAGTGGTTCCTGCGCAACCGCGACTATGTCGACTACATGCGCGCGCAGTGGGAGGGCCAAAACCAGCCGCAGGGCCTGCCGCCCGAGCCGCCGCGCCGGCCGGAAGCTCCGCAATCGCTCGAGCCGGACCTGCCGGTCCCGCAACCGGAATTGCCGCCGCATCAGGTGTCGGCGGGCCCGTTCACGGCCGGGCCGCCGCGCCGCATGCCGGATCTCGAGCGGCCGCGCAGCGCTTCCGAGCAATACCGGATCGACATGAAACAGGGTGCGCGCTGAGGCAAGCAAAGGAGAATCGGTGATGGACGAAGGACAGATCCGTGCGCGCCGCATGGAGTGGGTGCAATGGCTCGGCATTCCGCCGCCGGACGGCGGAGCCGGCGGCATCGGCGGCGCGATCATCTCCGATACCGAACCAGCCGGCGCGCCGGTCGGGGCTTTCTGGTTCGATTGGGCTACGCCGGCGCTGCGCCTGCGCTTCGACTTCCAGACCTGGGTGGAACTCTTGCCGACCTTCACGCCGCCGCCGGGCCCGCCGGCCGAGCCGACAATCCCGACCATCACCAGCGCGCTGACCTATACGCTCGCGCCGGGGGCCGCATTCGACTACCACATCACCGCCACCGGCGGCCCGACGAGCTTCAACGCGACGCCACTGCCGAGCGGGTTCGCGATCAACACCGAAACCGGCGCGCTGACCGGGACGGCTCCGACCACCGAGGGAGCGCTGCCCAATATCACGATCAGCGCGACGAACGCGCTCGGCACCGGCAGCGCGACATTGCGGCTGACCGTTGTCGGCACGCCGACCCCGACCCCGCCGTGGGAAATCACCTACGTCTTCCCGAACCGGGTCACGTTCCAGAACGACGCGACCGGCCGCATCCCGTTGACGAGCTGGACCGGCTGGGACCCGAGTTTCGCGCAGGACATCAACGATCAGGCGCTGTATCTCGGCCCCAACGCGCCGGCGACGCCGGCCGACCAAGTCGTGCGTATGTTCGCAATCTTCACCGCGCAGCCGGAAGTCGAGGTCGATTTCGACAAATTCGGCGGCCGGCCCGGCGGTCCGGCGGCCAACACGATCACGCAGTGGGGTTACGATTCGGGCAGCAATTCCTTTTACATCGACGGTTCCAACTCGACCGGCAACCCGATCCAGCTTCGCATTGCGAAGACTTGAGGGAGATCCGCTATGGCCCTTTCCGTCACGAATATGAACGAGATCCGGGTCAATGTGCTCGGCACCTCGGTGGATCAGGCGACCTGGACGACGATGCCGCCGGGAGCCGCGAACAATCTTTCCCCGGCGATCAGCGAGCGGATTATCAACCGCGCGATCAACGCGCTGAATACCAGCGTCGCCAACGCGTTGGTCGGCACGAACGCGTTCGCCGACCGCTTCAACGGCGTGATCGGCGATGAAGCCGAGGCGGATCACGACGCGTTCGAGGCAATCGGCGGCAACCTGATCCAGGCCGTCGCGGCGCTGGTCGGCGGCGGCGCAGTGCCCGGCGCTGCCCGCTACGTCCACGAACAGGAGACCGCCGCCACCGAATGGTCGATTACCCATAACTTGAACGAGCGTTTGGTTTCGGTGCAGGTCATCAACGAGGCCGGAAATCCCGTGATCGGCGACACCGATTTTACGAGCCCAAGTGCTGTGACGTTAACCTTCGCCAACGCTATTGCCGGGACTGCGATCATCCGGCGTTAAGGAGATTGCCGTGGCCATACAGTTACTCACCAATATTGACCTCGAAGCCGAGCCGGTCGCTCCGCAGCACGTCCCGCATATTCAGTGGGTCACCGATTACGTCACCGAGAACGCCGATGTCGCCGAATGGGGCCACATCACCGGCTCGCTCGAGGACCAGGAGGATCTGCACGCCGCACTCGGGGAGCTGGATGGGCGCATCACCGGGCTGGCCAATCTCGGTTCATTTGTCGGCTCGTTCGACACGCGGGACGATCTCCCCGCGGACCAGTCCGGATTTACGCACCCGATCACCGTCAACGATTTCGCGACCGTGCGCGCCGACGAGACGCAGGGCAACGCGACGACGCGCTATGTCGCGACCGCGATTGCCGGCGGGGGCGAGATCACATGGGTCCTCGACCTGACTTACTCGACCGACGTCACCGGCAAGATGGCTCTCGTGCCGGCGGCGACCGCGGGCCACTTCGCGGCCTTCGACGGCGCGGGACAGGTTGTGGATGGCGGCGATCTGGGCGGCAAGGCCGAGACTTACGCCGAGAGCATTACCGGCGATGGCACGGCCACAACCTTCGCGGTGGACCACGAACTCGGCACGAGCGACGTCTCCGTCAATCTGCGCAACCTGACGACGAACGCGGTCGTCTGGGCCGACGTGACCGTGAACAACGCGAACCGCGTCACGATCGGGTTTGCTGCCCCGCCAACGACCGGCACGTCGTTCCGCGTCGTCGTGATGGGCTGATCATTGCCATACCTCGCCTGTCACGATTGACCAAATGCCGTTTTTGGTCATGCCGTAATCGAGGCCGATAGCCTCTAAAGTCCAGCCTTGGCTGCGAAGTTTGTGAATACGCTTGACGTCGGCTTCAGTCAGCCTAGTTCGTCGGGAATTGCGCATTTGCTGCGTGCGCGTTGCCCAACGAACATTTCCTGGCTCATAGCCGCGTTCATTGTCGATCCGGTCAAGTGAATAACCGGGCGGGCATTCTCCGACATCGTCAAGAAAGGCGGAAAACGATTGCCGCCAGCGATCACATACAGTGATGCCCCGTCCTCCGTAGAATTTATAGTCCGGTCTGTTAGGGTTTCCGCAGCGGGCTTTCATATTAGCCCAAGCGGTATACGTGGAATTACGCTTACCATTGATTGGTATGGTTAGACCGTAAAGTTTTTCGATAGGCTTTCGGTCAGCCATCGGCGCGCCTCCTACGCGTCCTGTGGTCAGGGCCGGTCTTGGCGGTGACGCGCCAACCGGCCCGCTTAGTATACCTTAAGTTAAGAGGAGGTGTGCTATCATTGAGATCCTCACCCGGCTGCGACTGCCGATCGCGCCGAGCCTTCCCGACGAGGTCGCGCGCAAGGCGGACCTTATGGAAGCGACGGCCTGCGCACCAACGGTCTTCCGTGGTGCCGGTGAATATACCTACGTCGTGCCGCTGGCAGGTCGCTATACGATTATCGTTGGTGCGGCCGGTGCCGGCGGATCGCATCTCAATATGCAACCGCACGATACCCCTCAGCGCTTCTGGGGCGGCGGCGCGGGCGCAATCTGCCGGGCGGTGCGCGTCCTGGAACCGGGGATGCGCATCCCCGTCACGATTGGCCGACCGGGCCGTCCGGAGATTTTCCATCCGGGACTCGCTGCGGCCGAGATAACGGTCGTCCACGGCGTCTCCGGTACCGGCAACCTGCCTTGGGCAGGCGGCGGCCGTGGCTCCGGCAGACTTCAGAATGATTGGGACGAAAACAACGGCTGGGCCGACGAGATCATGGACGGACCCGCCGGCCAGCAACTGAGCGGCGCGCCGGGAGTGACGATGATCGGTCAAAGCATTACCCCCGAAGGCAATGCTGCGCCGATCCGGCTGACCAGCGGCTACGGCGGGCATCAAGCCCAAGGCGGCGGCGAGGGCGCGGTCCTCTTCGCGTATCTTGGACCATCATAGGAGAGGGCGATGGCTACGAACCTGCGCTCACGGTTTGCCTCGCCGCCCGAGCCGGTGATTTTCCGCGGCACCGGCGAGTATTCCTATCCGGTGCCGGCGACCGGCCGCTACACGATCATCGCGGCGGGACCCGGTGGCGGCGGATCCAATCTTGTCGGAGGCACACCCCAACGCTTCTGGGGCGGCGGCACCGGCGCGATCTCGATGGCGGTGCGGACATTGCGCTACGGAACACGCATCCCCGTCGTCATCGGCCGTCCCGGCGCGCCGATGATGGTCCGTTATATCTGGAGATTCCAGGTGAGTGGCGGGACCACGATCGTCCACGGTGTCACCGAGAACCTCCCGTGGGCGGGCGGCGGATACGGCGGAATTCACAGTCACATCCCGCAAAATAACTGGGACGGGAACGACGGCTGGGCGGACAGCCGCATGAACGGACTGCCGGGGCAGTCGAGCGGGGAAACTCCCGGCGTCACGATGACCGGCCAGAGCTTCTGGGGTCAGGTCCAGCTGACCAGCGGCTACGGCGGCGGTTTTACGATGCCCGGCGGCGAAGGATCTGTCCTGTTCGCGTATCTGGGCCCGTGATCTCGGCGATCATGCCGACCGCCAACCGGCGGCGCTTCGTGCCGGAGGCGATCCGGCTGTTCCTGGCGCAGGACTACTCCGACAAGGAACTCGTCATCGTGGACAATGGCGGTGACACGGTCTCCGATCTGATGCCTGCCGATCCGCGCGTCCGCTATGTGCGGGCCCGCCCCGACACGGTCGGCGCGCTACGCAACATTGCCTGCGAGGAAGCCCGCGGCGAACTCATCGCCCATTGGGACGACGACGATTTCTACGCCCCGTCCCGGCTCAGCCGGCAGGCCCGTATGCTCGCCGAGGACGGCACGGAATTGTGTGGCCTCAACCGCTTCGCGTTCTACGACCGCGACGCGAGGCAAGCCTGGGAGTACCGCTATCCCGCGACCGAACGGGTCTGGGTGCACGGCGCGACGATGGGTTATCGCAAGTCGCTATGGCGCAAGCAGCCGTTCCCGACCCGACGCCGGATCGCCGAGGACACCGATTTCTGCTTCATGACCGATCCGGACGTGATCCGCGTGATCTCTGACTTGGCGCTCTATGTCGGTCTCGTGCACCGCGCGAACTCCGGTGTGAAGGACCCGGACCTCGTCTGGCGCATGATGGAGAGCGGGTGGATCACCGAGATCGTCGGCACAACCGGTTGGGCGGCGCTCACATGAACGATGTCGTTTCCGTCATCATCCCGGCCTTGCCGCCGCGGATCGACCGCGGCTGGCTGAAGACTGCAATCGATTCGATCACCGCGCAGCAGAAGGTCGCGGTCGACTTCCAGATCATTGTCGGGATCGAGCCGGATAGCGCTCGGCCGCAACTGCCGCAGATCGACCACTGCGTCGAGGCCACCACGCAGGCGCACAAGGTCAATCTCGCGGCCGAGCGGGCCGAGGGCCGCTATCTGGCGATCCTGCACGATGACGACCTGTGGCACCCGGCATTCCTGAACTGCGCGCTCGAGGCGCTCGAGAATGTCGACTTTGTTTCGTCCAACTCGGTCGAGGTCGACGAGGTCGGCGGCGTCGTCGACATCACCGATTTCCCGTGCCCGTCGGGCTGGCTGACCACCCGCGAGATATTCCGCGAGGTCGGCCCGTTCGACCCGACCTATCGCATCCATTGCGATACCGAGTGGCTGGGCCGGCTCGGCCTGACCCCGTCGGTCAAGTCCCGCGCGCATCTCGTCGAGGCGCAGGCCCCGCAGCCGATGATCAGGGTCGGCAACGAGTGGCACTACAACCAGATCACGAACCGGCCGTCGATGCGGATGCTGCTGAACCACGCGCGCCCCGAGCCGCGCATCATCCACACGAATTACCCGGTGCCGCTGGTTACCCGCCGCCTGCACAATGACGGTATCCTGAAGCGGGAGGAGTCGGAATTGAAATGGCAGGTCGAGGGGAACTGGGAATACAGCCGGATGACGCAGCGGTACAACCGCGTGCCGTGGTAGGCGACCTCGTCAAGCAGGGAACCTCGGCGGACATCCACGAGTGGGACGAAACCCGCGTCATCAAGCTCTACGGGCCGAACGACGAGTCCTGGGTCACCCGCGAGGCGGCGATGCACGCCGCCGCCGAAGCCTCCGGCCTGCCAGTCCCGCGGGTCTGGGGCGTGCGGCAGGTCGAGGACCGCTGGGGTCTCATCCTCGACAGGGTGTCGGTCACCGCGTTTGGCGACCGTGTCCACTACAACGACCCGAAACCCTATCTCGAGGAGATGGCGCGGCTGCATACCCTCATTCATCAAAGCCGCGTCACCGACAATGCTTTCCGCACGTTCAAGCAGCGCCTCTCGCCTAAGCTCGCCGGCGCGCCGGACCTCCTTGCGGGACTGGACAGCATGCCGGACGGCGACCGGCTGTGCCACGGCGACTTTCACCTGCGGAATATCCTCGGCGACCTGCACAACCCGGTAATTATCGACTGGCCGCTGGCCTCGCGCGGCGATCCGGCCGCCGATGCGTGTTGTTCCTATATCCACCTGAAGCGCCGGCTCGACCACCTCGAGGACCTCTACCTCGACGCCTATTGCCGCCTCAGCGGGACCCCCCGCGAGACAGTCCTGGCGTGGCTACCCTATATGACGGTCGTGTGACCCCCATGCACCCAGCTGCAACCGAGACCGCACGATGATCGAAATCCTGACGCGAATGCGGCTGCCGGTCGCGCCCGAGGCCCCTGACGACGTCGCGCGGCTCGGCGACATCGCGTTCGGGCAGGGCATCGGCGTCTTCTGGTTCGAGCAGGACGAAGGCAACCTCTACTTCGTCACCGATACCGGGATCCCGCCGCCCTTCGAGATCGACGGCGGCGATCTCTTCTACATCGTGCAGGGGACGTGAGATGGCACAGACCCGCGTATTGCTTGGCCGCGTCCAGGGCGACCCCGGCCCGCAGGGCGAGCAGGGCGACCCCGGCCCGCAGGGCGAGCAGGGGCCACAGGGTGACCAAGGCCTCCAGGGCGACCCCGGCCCGCAAGGCGAGCAAGGTCCGCAAGGCGAGCAGGGCCTGCAAGGCGAACGCGGGCCACGCGGCGAGCAGGGCGACTTTCCGCCGGCGATCATCTACAGCCATCCCGGCAGCTATGTGTGGACGTGCCAGCGCAGCGGCCGCTACCAGCTGATCGTAGCGGGCGCTGGCGGCGGCAGCGCGAATTGGGCCGGGACAGGCGCGGGATCGCCGCCGCTGTTCCGTTCCGGCGGTTCCGGTGCGATAGCGCGGGGGACACTGGACATCGCGGCGGGCGAGATCCTGCAAATCGACGTCCCCGGCGGCGGTCGTGTCGGCGGTTCGCTTTTGCCGGATGCGTATGCCGGTCAATGGACCGGAAGTCCGGGCAATGCGCGGATCGTCTGGCCTTATGTCGGCGCTCGCGATAATGGCGTGGCGGTTTCCGGCTGGGCCGGCGCGCATTGGTGGTTATGGGCGTCGTCCGCCGCCGATGGCGGCCACACTGTGGCGGCGAGTCCTGGGGCGAGTGCTCCCAATATGGTCGGGCAGAGTGGTACGGCTCCGGGGTCATCGGTGGGCTTCGTCGCCGGCGTGCAAATGGTCGGCACGTCCTGGGCCGGTCCCGTGCAACTCACATCGGGTCGCGGCGGCGGTTTGATGACCCCAGGTGATGGCGGCGCGTGTCTGATCGCGTTCATCGAGGATCTGTGAGCCTGTCGGTCATCATTCCGTCAATGCCGGCGCGCTACGACATGCTGCGCGCGGCGCTTGCATCGGTCCGCAACCAGGAGCCGGCGCAGGACATCGAAATCGTCGTCGCGCTCGAGGACGGGGCCAAATACACCCCGCTTTCCGAGGTCGATATTTTCGTCACCGGCACCTCGCAGGTCACGAAAGTCAACGCCGGCGTCGCCGCGGCCTCGCATGACGTCATCGCGTTCCTGCACGACGACGACCTGTGGCACGGACGTTTCCTGCAGCACGCGCTGCAAGTGCTCGCGGACAGCGATTTCGTGTCGTCGACATCGCTCGAGGTCGACGAGGCCGGCCGCG
>JAFMSA010000686.1 GCA_017353855.1 Alphaproteobacteria bacterium | reverse complement strand
GGCAATCACGCCGCGGCAGTTGCGTCCTCACGATTGCCGGCCGGCCGGTCGTCAACAACACGCTGCTTTGATCGGGAGCCGTTGTCCCGTCGATCGGGCGTATTCAGCCGCCCTCGCGACAGATACAATTCCGTCCATGCGCGTGCTCTATCATCTCTGGCTCTCGCCTTTCGCACGTAAGGTGCGCATCGTATTGCGGGAAAAGAATCTCGATTTCACGTTGAAGACCGAGAAGGTCTGGGAAAGACGGCCGGAGTTCCTGGCACTCAATCCGGCCGGCGAGGTGCCGGTGTTGATCGAGCCGGACGGCACTGTGCTCGCCGATACCACCGCAATCGTGGAGTACCTCGACGAGGTCTATCGTGAAAAGATTCTGATCGGCATCAACCCGGTTGACCGCGCCGAGGTCCGCCGCCTGACGGCATGGTTCGACATCAAGATGAACCTCGAAGTGACCGAGAACTTGCTCGGCGAGAAGATGATGAAGCGCCTGACCGGACTTGGCCAGCCGAACTCGCTGGCGATTCGCGCCGGGCATGCCAATCTTCCGTACCACCTCGATTACCTCGGCTATCTCGTCGAGCGACGCCGCTGGCTCGCGGGCGATCACTTTTCAATCGCCGACATCACCGCCGCCGCGCAGCTCTCGAGCCTCGATTATCTCGGCGACGTACCCTGGGACGCCCATGAACCGGCAAAGGAATGGTATGCCCGGATCAAGTCTCGCCCGAGCTTTCGGCCGATCCTGGCCGACCACCTTCCGGGCGTCCCCCCGCCCAAACACTACGCTGATCTCGATTTCTGAACCGCCCCGCCAGAGACGCGCGGGAGCGGGTAGAACCCGATCGGCCGTTATGGCACGGCCATTCGGGGCCGTCCGCCTCCGTGCGCTTGAGTATCGTCGCCCCTGGCGCAGGCTTCGGGACCCGGGGGCCGCCGTGGATCAGGCTTGCGCGCGCGACCAGTTATAGCTGCAGCGTCTCACCCATGAGCCGCGCGCGATCGCTGTCGGAGAGGCGGTCGGCGACACGGAACGCCTCGACCCGTTGCTCGTAGGGCAACAATGCGACTGCTCGGGTCCAGGCGGTGCCCCGCATGCAGCGATCGGAGCTGAAGGCGTCGCGGCACGGCCGGCCCCATATGTCTTTGTACGCAAAGGGCTCGTGCGTGAGCGCGAAGGCGCCGCTGAATTCGACGGCGATAGTATCGCGGGCCGCAGCGTAAGCACTTTCGGCAGACCGGCGATCGGCTCGACGGGCGGCCGCGATCCGAACGGTTATTGCAGCCCCCGGCGGTCGCTCACCAGCCGCGTGCTGGATTTTCAGGCCGCCTGCTCCGGGCGCCCCAACAAAAGTTGACCCGCAGAGAATGCCGGCCGGCGGCAGCCAGAACCCGGTTGATTCCCCGGGGCGGGCGGGCCGGGCCGGCCGGAACCTCGTCGCGCAACATCAGCCGGAGACCAAGCGTGCCTGTTGTCACAGCCTCACAACCCGGCCGGCGGAGGTATCGGCTACCGCAGGATCGGTCGGATCGAAGGGGTTCACCCCGCTGAGGGTGCGCGGCTTAGACGGAAGCGCGTAACTGGCGTCGTAGCGATACATCGAAGACGCTGAGGCAAGTACGCCACCATCGACGCCGACGGCGTGCATCGCAGTTGTATCCGCCTCTGCCGGCCGCGGCAGAGGTCCGGCCCAGGGGCGTCCCCGCCGGTTGCGCTCGCAGGCGTGAACCGAATCCAGATCTCGGCATGTGCTCAGCCCGTCAGCCTGCGTAGCCGGCCGGCGAGGCTACTCTGCGCAGCTCGCGAGGTTGCAAGTCGACGCCCGGGCGATCGGGGCGTAGGCCGGCAAAAGGCCGCCATCGCGGGCGACCGCCGGGGTGTCGAACGACACCGGTTTGCAGGCCGGGGTGTTGAGCGAGCCTGCGGGACGCGGGCTCGCGCCGGCGCGGCGTGCCAGGCTGCTTTGCGGAGAGGTAAGGATGCGTACGCTCGCAAATCCGCAATGCTGCTCTCGCGCCACCCGCCCGGGGTCGAGCTTCGCGAGGGGGCTTTGGCGTTCGCTGTCGAAACGGGCGCGCAAGGAGCTTGCGTCGTGAACCCCCCGAGCGGAAACACGCAAAGAGCGATGAGGTAAGCGGGCTCGTAAATTAGGGCGGGCATATTTTTTCGATTCGCTCCCTAAAATGTGCACGTGTATGCGTTCCGAATGGAACAGCCTGAAATAGAGGAGTTGCACAATGCATTACAGACGCGCCGCGGCCGTGGGCCTGTTAGTGCTGAGCGCTACGGTGCTGCCGATGTCCGGGGCATCGGCGCGGGGTTGGCATCACGGCTGGGGTTGGCACCGCGGTCCGGGCCTGCTTGCATTGCCGTTCATTGCGGCCGGGGCCGCCGTTGCCGGGGCCGCCGCGATCGCGACGGCCCCGGTGCGGGCCATTGTCGGGCCGCCATATTACGCACCGCCACCGGCCTATTACTATCCCCCGCCGGGTTATTACGCCCCTCCGGGCTATTACTACGGGCCGCCACCACCGCGTTGAGCCGGCGGGCCGACCCGGACTCGCGTTCCCGGATTCATCGGCGGGCCGGGAGTTTGCGCCCGCTGTGAGCACCAGCAGCCCCTGATCGTGGTCGTTGCGAGCACCAGTGCTCCGAATAATGCAAGAGGGGGCGCGCGCGCCCGTCAGCCTGATCCGTCCGGGCGACCGCGTGGCGCGAAGCCTTGCTGGATCTGCTTCCGCAGAGCCAAGAGGATCAGCTTCGTGAGGCGGGGCAGTTGCGGACCGGCTGTGCCGTCGCAGCCAGCCTTCCCGTTGCTGCGGTACCGTTTTCTTCGTGTCGGGGTTGGCGACGACCGTCGGCTAATTGCCGACCCCTTTTTCGCCAGCGACTCAGGGCGACGCCGTTTCTGGATCCCGGCGATCGGCTCAATCTACCTGCCGGCCGGCTATTGCGGCCAGATCTCCGCTCGGAA
>JAFMSA010000685.1 GCA_017353855.1 Alphaproteobacteria bacterium | reverse complement strand
GCTTGCAGGTGCCGCTGCGGCATTCGCTGCCGGCACGTATTTCCCGCCTGCGATGGCGCAGCCAACCCCCTTTTCTCGCGGCTACCCGTCACAGGCCGTGCAGCAATCCGGTAACGGCACTGCGGATACCGGCATGAACGCACCGCATTACGAGTACCGCTACCATTACGGCGGCTCGCCGCGGCATCCGCGTTGGGAATCCGGACCGGTGTTGGTCAGGTAGTCGCCGACCGGACAACCAGACAAACGACCGGAAATTCCGGCTGGCCCCGCCTGGCAGCTCCTGTGCCAGGCGGGGCTTTTGGCAACACGCATACCTCCCGCAACTCTTCGAAAGGCACGATATGCACCGGCGGTCGCGCTTTGTCGAAAGGATCGTGAATGGAGCTTCGGCATCTGAGGTATTTCGTAGCCGTCGCCGAGGAACTGCATTTCAGACGGGCAGCAGAGCGCCTCGGGATCGCCCAACCGGCGCTCAGCCAACAAATCCAACAACTGGAAAATGAGATCGAGGTATTGTTGTTCCATCGCCTCACCCGCGGCGTCGAACTGACGGATGCGGGCAAGGCCCTTCTCGATGACGCGCGTGCGATCCTCGCTCGCATCGAGCAGGCCAAAGCAAAGGCGCAGCAGGTCGCACGCGGCGATCAGGGGATGATCCGCATCGGCTTTACGGGCGCGGCCTCCTTCAACCCTCTGGTCCCGGCGATCATTCAAGACTACCGGACACGTTTTCCGGGCATCGCGGTAACCCTCGTCGAAAATCCCAGCTCGCACCTGGTTGACGCGGTGCGCGAGGGTCGCGTCGATGCGGCGTTCGTCCGCTCCCCCGACGCCGAAACCACGGATCTCGTCGCCTATCCGATGCTCGAGGAGGAGATGCTGATTGCGTTGCCCTCCGGACACGTGCTCGCGGCCGAGAACGCACCGGTACTGGAATCCCTGGCGCGCGAGCCTTTCATTTTATTTCCACGGGCGAGCAGCCCGGGTCTCTACGACGCGATCGTCTCGGCCTGTCAACGGGCCGGCTTCACCCCGAACATCGTCCAGCTTGCGCCCGAGGTCAGCTCTGCAGTCAATCTGATTGCCGCCGGACACGGCGTTTCTATTGTGCCCGCGTCGATGCAGCAGATGCACCCGCCCGGTGTAGCCTACCGGCCTATCCGAGGCGATGCGCCACGCGCTCCCCTCAGCCTGGCCCATCGCAGCAACGAGTCATCCGCTGCGGTGCGCAACCTTGTCGGGCTCGCCCGCCGGGCCGCCGCACGCGTCGAGCAGCCTCACGCCGCATCGTGAAAGATGATGCCCAAAGTGTAGCGCCGGCCGGAGCGCACCCGGCTGACGCCGTGGCGCATCGTCACGCGGTAATGGCCGCGAGTGCCTTCGACCGGGCGATGATGCACCGGGAAGACGACGGCCTCGCCCTGCTGAAGCGGAACCACCTCCCCCCTCGACTGTGCCCGCGGTCGTTGCTCGACAAGCAGAAACTCGCCGCCGGTGAAGTCCTGCCCGGGCGCACTGAGCAGCACGGTAAGCTGCAGCGGGAAGACAAGCTCACCGTATAGATCCTGGTGCAGACAGTTGTAATCGCCAGGCCCGTATTTGAGGATCAGCGGCGTCGGGCGCTCCTGGCCCGCCTTGCGGCATTGCGCGAGATAGGCATCAAGTAACGCCGGGAAACGTGCCTCCTCGCGCAAGCACTCGCGCCAGCGATTGGCGATGGGCACCAGACACGGATAGATCGTCCGGCGCAGCGCCTCAACCGGGTCCGGCAGCGGGTAGCGCAGATATTTGTACTCGCCACGGCCGAAATTGTGGCGCTGCATCACAACACGGCTGCGGAAGACATCCTCTTTTGGATAGAGTGCCGTGAGATCGCGGCACTCCGCCGCGCAAAGCAGCGGCGGAGTGACGGCATATCCGCTCCCGTCGAGCGATGCCGCGATCGCGTCCCAGTCGATCGCCGCGACGGGATCGGCAGTGGTTTTCGCCTTATGCTGCCGCCTCATCTGCCGGCTCCGCGGTCGCGCGCTCGCGGGAGAGCAGTGCGCGCTTGCGATCCACACCCCAACGATAGCCGCCGAGATCGCCGCCGCTGCGGACCACCCGGTGACACGGCACGAGCAGTGCAAGCTTGTTTGCGGCACAGGCCTGCGCGACGGCACGGACGGCTTTTGGCTGACCAAGCGCCGCCGCGATTTCCGCGTAGCTCGCCGTCCTGCCGAGCGGAATTTTCTGCAAGGCCCGCCAGACGCGCGCCTGGAACGCCGTGCCCCTTATGTCGAGCGGCAGCTCGAGATTTCGATCCGGGGTCGTAATGAACTGCACGATCCGGTCCGACCACTCCTTGAGACCGGCGTCGTCCGCGATCACGTCGGCAGCCGGGAAACGCTGCCGCAGCTCGGCGGCGAGGCTCTCGCGGTCATCGGCGAGGGCCGTCATGCAGATGCCGCGCTCGGTCGCGGCGACGAGCGCCCAGCCGAGCGGCGTCTCGACTGTCGCAAACCGGATCGTCTGCCCGTCGCCGCCGCGGCGCCGGGCGCCCGGCGTCATGCCGAGCCCGGACGGCGCAGCCTCATAAGCGCGCGAACTCGACCCGAAGCCGGCAGCGTAGATCGCCTCGGTGACCGGCGCGCCGGAATCGAGCTTGTCGGCGAGGCGGCCGAGCCGATGCGTGCGCGCGAAGTCGCGGGGGGTCGCACCGGTGATCTGCTTGAATACCCTGTGAAAATGATACGGGCTGATGCCCGCGGCACCCGCGAGTTCGGCGAGCGTCGGCAGCGTATCGCTGCTTTGCAACAGCGCGCACGCCCTCTCGACCGCAGCGACATGCCGGGAAGCGGCAGAGCCGTCTGCGGGGCGACAGCGCTTGCAGGGTCGCAGTCCGGCCGCCTCTGCCTCGGCCTGCGTCTCGAAGAATAGCGCGTTGGCGCGCAGCGGCAGGCGCGAGGTACAGCCGGGCCGGCAATAAACACCGGTCGTCTTGACGCC
>JAFMSA010000684.1 GCA_017353855.1 Alphaproteobacteria bacterium | reverse complement strand
CTTCGCAGCACAGGGTGAGGTTGGCGACCCCGTCGGATCCGCCGCGCGAACGCGGGTGGATATGCTCGATCTGCAACGGGACGCCGGCCGCCGCGTACCAGACACAGCCGCACCCGCATCCGCGCAGCTCGCCTAGCCGGCACGCTACGCCGCCCATCCCGGGTTTTCCACCGCCGGCATGTCGAAGCGGACACTTTCGAACGAAAGCGCGGTCATCGGGGCGAGCCTACGGTACCGGTTACCCCGCGGCAGGGTGTTATCGACACGCGGGCGCAGCGGCGGCGGCCGCCGATCCTCGGGACGACGGCGATTGTCGAACCGCCTGGCGCGGTAACGCAGGTTCGCGCCAAGCCGGCGGCGCCGATAGGCCGCACGCTGCCGCATCCGCTGGCGCACCGGCTTGCGTTTGTGAGCGTGTGAGCGGTTTCCGAACGGTGCGGGACCGCCTGGCCGGCGTTGGTTTCCAGCACGATCGGCACACCAGTCTCGTCCGCGCCAGGGTCGATCAGCCGGACAGGGTGCACGTCGGCGCCCGCATGCTCCTTGAGCCGGATCGCGAATGGGAAGCGCCGGTGCACGACGGCTTTCCCATGCTGCAGGAGAAGCCTCGCCCGCTTCTCGGAGCAAGGCATCAACGGTTTGTGCCGCTTATCCGGAACGAACAGACTCAACGCCGTCTCCTCCGATCCTTACGGACCTTGTGACAGGTGGCGTGAGCCACCTCCTCTCGCCAGCCTTGCCGCGCCGCATTTCAAAGAGGCCCGTTTCAATCCCACCCGTTACGGCCCCTTCTTCGAGGGGGCCGAGACGAGTGGGCACGGACACGCCGGCTTGAACTTCCCGGTCAATGTAGTCTCCAGTCGCCTTTCGACGGCGCGGCCTTCCGGGTCACCCCAAAAGCCCCGGATTTATGCGCGGGGTTGCTTGCCTCCCTCCTATACCAGAATCAGAGTTTGTGCACCTGGACCGCCGTCTGCGGCGCCGCGGCCGGTGGATTCGGGCCTTCGGCCCGTGGCGGCGCGGACGCTGCCCCCGGCTGGGCGGCAACGGGAGCGCCTGGGCGGATCTCGACATAGGAGACGACCCGCTTCACGTTGGGGACGTTCCTCGCGGCCTCGGTGACGCGATCGAGTTCGGCCTGGCTGCGGGCCGAGCCGATCAGGTAGACCGACCCGTTCACGGTATCGATCGTATAATTGACCGACCGGACTTTGTTGGCGAAGACAAGATTCGACCGCAGCTGTGCCGTGATCCAGGTGTCCTTCATGTCCTGCCAGGCGCTTTCGTCCGGCGCCACCTCGATCTCGTCATAGACGGCGCGCACTCCCGGGATCCCGCTCGCGATCTGGTTGGCTTGAGCCTTGAGCTCCGGGTTGGGCGACACTCCGGTGAGCAACGTGCGTCCCTCATAGACCGCGATATTGAAATCCCGCTGCATCAGCGGGTTCGCCTGTAGCCAGGCATTCTCGATATTCGTCTTGAGCGTGAGGTCGTCAACGACCCCGCCGACACCGCGTTCCTGGTTGGCGGCATAACCCGCCCCACCGGCGGCACCAAGGCCGCCGACGATCGCCAGCGGACACCCGCCGAACGCAATCGGCAGAGAGAGTATAGAAAGAGCACGAAAGATGGACCGCGCATTAGACATCGACTTAGCCCCCCGAAAAACTTCCCCAGGGGTCATTGTCGAACAACTGAGCCTCGCGGCCAACTGCCACTCATCGGCCCGCCAGACACCGGGCCAACGGCAGCGCAGCCGCGGCGAGGCGATGAGCGTCGGATCGAATCGCAGACCGAGCCGCGCGAGTTCATCGCGACGATCGGGCGCGCGCTGTGCGGTGTCTGCCGCGCGGCGCATCGGCTGACTCGGCGATTGCCGTGCGCGAGCGGACCTCGATCACCGCGAGGATACCGCCGCACCCAGCCAAAGTGTCGACTGCCCGGACGGCAGCGCCAGCCGGGCAACGATGCGCTAGCTCTGCAGCCGCGGATCCGAGAAGCGCGCCGATTGCGGCACCCTCCACACGGGACCGCCTCGCGGCTGCTTCATTCCCGCTCCCGCCGAATCGCGAGCGCGCGCCGGTAAAGTTCGCCGCGAGGCAGGCCGGTCTCGGTGGCGAGCTTTGCCGCCGCGTCGCGCACGCCGAGTTCACTCAGCGCCGTCCGCAGCCGCTCTTCAATCTCGCCTTCCTCAGGCTCCGCTCGCTCCGGCGCGCTGACCACGACGACAATCTCGCCGCGCGGCGGTCCCGCGTCCCGGTAATACCCCGCGAGATCGGCCAGTCGCCCGCGGCGAACCGCTTCGTGCAGCTTCGTCAACTCGCGCGCAACGGCGGCTTCACGATTGCCCAGCACGTCCGCCATGTCGCCGAGCGATTGAGAGAGCCGGGGGGCGCTTTCAAAAAACAGCAGTGTTGCTTCGACGCCAACCCACCGGGCGAGCGCCCGCCGCCGGGCCGCCCGGCGAGGCGGCAGGAAGCCGCCGAAGAAAAACGCGTCGGGCGGCAGGCCGGAGAGGAGCAGTCCGACCAGCGCCGCAGAGGGCCCCGGTACCGCGGTGACCGCCAGATCCTCGGCAAGCGCCGCACGCACGAGTTTGTAGCCGGGATCCGATACCAGTGGCGTCCCCGCATCCGAAACGAGCGCTATCCTCTCGCCGCGGCGCAGAGCCGCCAGTACCGCCGGCCGGACTTGCTCGGCATTATGGTCATGGTAGAGCTCAAGCCGTGTCGAAATTCGATAGCGGTTCAGCAGCTTTGCGGTGACCCTGGTGTCTTCGCACAATATGCGGTCGACGTCCCGCAGCACGCTTAGCGCCCGCAACGTGACGTCTGCCAGATTGCCGATCGGTGTGGCGACGAGATAGAGGCCGGCGGCCAGACCGGCCGCGCAGGCGGTTTGGCGTGAGCCTCCGGTCGAGAGCGTTGACGGCTCGGGTTTACTCGCCTCCGAGCGGCGGGTAGGTTCGCCGCTTCTGCTCCGCCCGCCGTTGCCG
>JAFMSA010000683.1 GCA_017353855.1 Alphaproteobacteria bacterium | reverse complement strand
GTGTCTTGCTGCGGCACCGGTACCCTCGCTCATCCGCCAGGTCAAAGCGACCCGGCCGGCTGCGCAACCGCTGCTGCGGCGGACGATGGCGAGGGCCGAACAACCCGCGAGCGGGCGGTGCACCGCCGCTGTTGCGAGTAGTGCCTCAGTTTGCGACTGCGGCTTGCAATGACGAGAGGCCGTTTGGCTTGATGACGGATCGCCCCGAACGGCCAGGCGGCCAATTTTAAACTCAGTTAGGTGCGCCGATTGCAGACGGCGAACCCCGGTAACGGCCGTCATCGAGGTACCATTGCAGCAAGTTGCCGCTGAGCCTCTGGTTAACCACCAATTATGCCGGCGGCATTGCCGCCGGCCATCTGCTTTCCCAGGCTCTCCCCGGGGCCGGGGGATCTCGACGATTTTGCTAAGGCAAGCGGCGGTTATTCCGCAGCCATCGCGTGAGGTGTGGGCGGCGAATGGAAGCGGGCGAGGAGTGCTGCCTCTTTCGCTTTGACGCGCGCAAGGTTCGCTTGCTTGATATGTCCGAACCCGCGCACTTCCAGCGGCAGTGCGGCCAGCTCCACGGCCACCGCGTGATTGGCAGGCTTCAGGTGTGCGAGGAGTTCTTCAATTCGCATCTCGTATTCCGCGATCAGCCGGCGCTCAGTACGCCGTTCCTCAGTGCGGCCAAAGATATCGAGGGGTGTGCCGCGCACACGACGCAGCTTTGCAAGGACGCGGAAGACCGAGAGCATCCATGGCCCGTAGGTGCGCTTCTTCAGGTGGCCGCTAAGCGGATCGCGCTCGGCCAGCAACGGCGGAGCGAGATGGAAATGTAGTTCGTAGGGCCCCTCAAAGCGGTTGGCGACCCGTTTCAAGAAATCGGTTTGCGTGTAGAGGCGCGCCACCTCGTACTCGTCTTTGTAAGCCATCAGCTTGAACAGCGCGCGGGCCACCGTTCGGGTAAGGCTCGCCTCACCCGTGAGGCGGGTCGCCTCGGCCTCGCGAACGCGCCGGACAATCGCCGCATAGCGGTCTGCGTAGGCCCTGTCCTGGTACTCAGTGAGGTACGTAATGCGGCGTTCGATTATCTCGTCGAGGGTTTCGGAGAGGCAATGCGTCTGCGGTATCTGCGAGGGTGGGGTCGCCCGGGCTTCGACCAGTGCCGGGTCGGCCGCGGCACGGCGTCCCCAGTGGAAAGCGCCCTTATTGAGTTCCACTGCCACGCCGTTCAGTACAATCGCCTGCTCGATCGCCTCGGACGAGAGCGGCACCAGCCCGCGCTGATACGCGTAGCCCAGCATGAACAGGTTGCTCGCGATCGAATCGCCGAAGAGGCCGGTTGCAAGGCGGGTGCCGTCGAAAAACTCGGCGCTATCCGTCCCGGTGCCTTCGGCAATGCTGCGCCGCAATTCCCGATCGGGGAAAACGAGGTCGGGATTGCGCGTGAAATCGCCGGTGATCGTCTCGTGGCTGTTCACGATGGCGCGGCTGCGGCCGGGCTGCAGCTTTGAGAGCGCATCGGGACTTGCCGAGACGACGAGGTCGCAGCCCAGCAGCAGCCGCGCGCCGCCCGCGGCAATCCGCACGGCATGTATCTCCTCCGGTTTGCGCGCAATCCGAACGTGGCTGAAGACGGCGCCGCCCTTCTGGGCGAGGCCCGTCATATCGAGGACGGTGCAGCCTTTGCGCTCGAGATGCGCCGCCATCCCCAGTAGCGCGCCGATCGTGACGACACCGGTGCCACCCACGCCCGTAACGAGAATGCCGTAGGGCTCCTCCAGGCCCGGAGGGGTCGGTTCCGGCAAAGGCGGCAGACCGTCATTTCCGAGATCGGCGGGTTTTCGCTGCTTGAGTGCGCCGCCATGTACGGTGACAAAGCTCGGGCAGAAGCCCTCGACGCAGGAAAAATCCTTGTTGCAGCTGGACTGATCGATCGCCCGTTTGCGGCCGAACTCGGTTTCCACCGGCACCACCGACAGGCAGTTCGAGGTTCTCGAACAATCCCCACAGCCTTCACAGACGAGGTCGTTTATAAAGACCCGCTTCGCCGGATCGGGAAACCGGCCGCGTTTACGGCGCCGCCGCTTTTCCGCGGCGCAGGTCTGGTCATAGACGATAGCCGTAACGCCGCTAACTTCCCGCAATTCGCGCTGGACAGCGTCCAGATCATCGCGATGGCGCACTGCAGTATCCGGTGCGAAATCGGCGGCCGGCGGGTATTTGGGCTCGTCGGTCACCACGATGATCCGCCGCACGCCCTCGGCCGCCAGCTGGCGGGTGAGCGCCGGCACTGTCAAACCGCCATCGACCGGCTGGCCGCCCGTCATTGCGACGGCGTCGTTGAACAGCAGCTTATAGGTGATATTGACCTTGGCTGCGACGGCGGCACGGATCGCCAGCACGCCCGAGTGGGTATAGGTCCCGTCGCCGAGATTGGCAAAGACATGGGGCGTCTCGGTGAATGGCGCCTGGCCGATCCAGGGCGCGCCCTCGCCCCCCATCTGCGTAAAGGTCGCCGTCGAGCGATCCATGAACTGGGAAAGGTAATGGCATCCAATGCCGGCAAGCGCCCGGCTACCCTCCGGCACCTTGGTCGAAGTATTGTGCGGACAGCCGGAGCAGAAATAAGGCGTGCGGCTGAACGGCACGACATTGCCACTGCCTAGGTGGCGTTCCCTTGCTTCGAGAAACGCCAGGCGTTCGGCAATGCGTGGCGAGGTATGGAAGCGGGCAATGCGCTGTGCGATCACCCGCGCGATCTGCGCCGGCGTCAGCTCACCGCTCGAGGGCAGTATCCAGTTGCGGTTCTCGTCGAATTTTCCGATCACGCGGGGGCGAACGTCTTCGCGCCAATTGTAGAGTTGCTCTTTGAACTGGTTCTCGATGACGGCGCGCTTTTCTTCGATGACGAGAATTTCTTCGAGCCCTTCGGCAAACTGGCGTATGCCGTCGCGCTCGAGTGGCCATGACATCGCAACCTTAAAGAGGCGAAAGCCGATTTCGGCTGCAT
>JAFMSA010000682.1 GCA_017353855.1 Alphaproteobacteria bacterium | reverse complement strand
CGAAGATCGGCCTCAGCCAGCCGGCGGTGAGCCATGCGCTCAACCGGTTGCGGCACATGCTGAAGGACGAGCTTTTTGTCCGCACCCCCGAAGGCATGGTACCCACGCCGCGCGCCGAGCGGCTCGCCGAACCCTTGCACCACGCGCTCAACGACAAGGCAGGCGATGCGCCGGTCTTTCATCCTGGCGAGAAAGGCCGGACTGTAGCCTTTGCGATCGAACACCATGGTGAAGCGATGCAAAAGCGGATCGGCGGCAAGCTGCTCGGCGTCCGGTTGGTTCGGCACATCCTGCTCGAGCACCGGGAGGATGTCGCGCTCGATCGCCTGCAGCATGCCCGGCTGGCTGACGACAAAGAACGGCTTGACGTCCATGGCGTTGACCCAGTAGTCGGCCGTGGCACTCAGGCACAGACGCTTCCGGACCGCGCGTGACCCGCGGGGGCATAGAAGCCTTTCGGCCCCTCTTATTGACCTTCATTCCGGATATCACCCGATGCTGCCGCCGCGGGCGACGGCCGCCGCGGCGAAAGCACGACGGTCGAGTGACCCAGAGCAAAGGAGAAACCAACCCCGACCGTCGCATGCCGTCCTGAATCATCTTGCGTGTGACGTTGTCGATCGCAGCGATGTGGTCGACGTCGACCGCATGGCACAGGCCGAAACCGTAAGCCAGCAGCGCAGGTCCGAGAAAATCCGGGTGGCCGCGGGATACCAGTGCCGCCCAGCCCACGCCGCCAAGTTGCCGAAGATTAGCAACGCGTATAGGCCGGCGATTCGACGCCGAAGGTTGGCGGCGCGGCCGTCGAGGGCTTGTTTTGAGCGAGGTGAGCACTGCCATTCACAAATTCGGCCATCGGGTCACGTCAATTGGAATCCAGTCGGTCGTGCTCAACCGAGATGCGCCGGGCACCGGACCTCCATCTCGGGCCATCGCAGGAAACGCGGACATCTATGCAATAATACAGGGTATCAGCCGGCCAACTTCCGGAGGAGGGCAGCGGTGTTCGGGGAGCGACAGCAAGGGCCGTTACCAGAGAGTGCGACAGATACGTTGACCGCCCGGCTAGAGAGGATATAAAATAACATCCAAGGTGCGCGGGGGCGATGATGGCCGCTACGCGGCAGCGCAGCATTCCGGCGCGGCTCGACAGCGCGGCCAAGGCCTGCGCCGCACGGGGCGCCCGACTAACAGAACTGCGCCGCCAGGTGCTCGCCCTAATGCTCGACAGCGATGGCCCGCTGACCGCCTACCAGCTCCTCGATCGGCTGCGCGAGATGCGCGAACGTGCCGTGCCTCCGACCGTGTATCGCGCGCTAGACTTCCTGATGGAGCAGCGGTTGATCCACAAGGTCGAGCGACTCAACGCCTTCATGCCCTGCAGTGACACCGGGCACGATCATCCCGCTCAGTTCCTGATCTGCCGGCAGTGCGGTCGCGTCGCCGAAATCGAAGACCGTGTCGCTGCGGAGGCGCTCGAACACGCCGCCGAGCGGCAAGGCTTTCATGCCCGGTCGGCCGTCGTTGAGATCGACGGGACGTGTGCGGCCTGCTTCCACCGCGCCTGATCAAAGTGACGCGGCAGCGGTTTGGTGCTGGATGACCTCCGGCACGCCGGCGAACAGATAAGCGACCGCGCTCAACGCAGTGATCCAGAAACTGCTCGGCCAGTCGGTGTAATAGGCCAGCACGATGCCGAGCCAAGCCTCGAACAACGCCAGCATTGCGGACAGCGCGACGGCAGCCGCCATCCTGCCGGTCAAGCGCTGGGCCGTTGCGGCCGGGCCGACCATCAGCGCGAACACCAACAGGACGCCGACGACTTGCGCGCATTCCGCGGTGGCGAGCGCAGCGATCGCTAAAAACAGCACGGAATAGCCGCGCAGCGACACGCCTTTCGCCTCAGCCAGTTCGGGCTGCAGGCTGGCAAACAGCAGCGGGCGCGAGATCGTCGCCAGCATGGCGAGGCTGAGCGCGCACAACCCCAACAGCATCCAGATAGTCTCGCTGTCAACCGCCAGCACGTTGCCGAATAATAGCGTCGTCGCTTGCGCGGCATAGGCCGTGTAGAAATGAAGAAACAGCAGGCCGAGAGCGAGCGCCAGCGCCAGGACCAGGCCGATCGCGACATCCCGCTGCGCCAGCCGTTCCCCGGCCGCGCCCATGCCGATCCCGGCCGCGACGGTCATCAGTACGAGACCCCACAACGGGGCGACGCCGACAAGCACCGCGCCGGTCGCGCCCGTGAACCCGACATGGGCAAGCGCGTGCCCGGCGAAAGTTTGCCCGCGCAGGACCAGGAAATAACCGACCGCCCCCGCCAGAATCGCGACGATCGTTGCCGCCGCGAACGCGTTACGCATGAACTCGTACTCAAACATGGCGCGCCCCGATGCGCTGCCGCTCCGCGACGGCGTCGTGTCGGTGGGCGTCACCCTCGACCGGGTGGCCGCCCGACATCACGAAGATGCGGCCCTTGAGGTGCACGACCTCGATCTCCGAGCCGTAGAGCCGTGAGAGCACCGGGCCGGTGATTACCTCGTCGACCGACCCGAGCGCAGCCTGGCCGCCCCCCAGATAGAGGACGCGATCGAGCGCACCGAGCAGCGGGTTCAATTCGTGGGCGCTGAACACCACGGTGATGCCGAGGTCGCATTGCAGCTCTCTGATTAATTCGACCACCTCGCGCTCATGGTGTGGGTCGAGGCTGATCAGCGGCTCGTCGAGCAGCAGCAGTCGAGGCTCGCCAATCAGCGCCTGAGCCAGCAGCAGACGCTGCCGTTCCCCGCCGGACAGCTCGGCGAGCGGGCGGCGGGCCAAGGCGCCGGCCCCGACCCGGTCGAGGGCCCGCGCGATCTCCGCCCGACCCGCCTTGCCAACCAGCGGCAGGCCGAGGCGGTGGCCGTTGACGACGCTGGCGACGAAGTCCCACCCGCGCAGCCGCATTGCCCCGCCACCGCCGCGGACCTGGGGCATGTAGCCGATCGCCGGATTGCCG
>JAFMSA010000681.1 GCA_017353855.1 Alphaproteobacteria bacterium | reverse complement strand
AATCACACCGAAGATACGGGAGGTGTCACATCACAGGTCGGCGCCTTCACACCTGGGCATTCTCAACCGGCCGGATCGGCGCGAACCTTGCCGCGAAAGACCCAGTAGGACCAGGCGGTGTATCCCAGAATTATGGGAATCAGCAGCAGCGTGCCAATCAACAAAAACGCTTGCGTGCTCTCATCTGCTGCTGCCTCCCACAGCGTGTAGTGATAGGGCACGATAAAGGGCCACAAGCTGATGGCGATTCCGAGGAACGACAGCAAGAACAGCAACACCGCGCCGAGAAACGGCCAAAATTCGCTGTCGCGGCCAAGCGTCCACCAAATCGAGATCGACACCACCGCTGTCGCCACCGGTATCGGCAACAGCCAGAGCAGGTTTGGCAAGCTGAACCAGCGATGAGCGATGCGCCCGTCGAGCAGCGGCGTCCAGATACTGACCGCAGCAATTGCCAACACCACACCGACGAGGCACACGCGGGCTGCCCGGCGCGACCAGGTCTGCAACTCGCCGCCGGTTTTGACGATCAGCCAGCCGGCACCGAGAAGGCCGTAGCCGAACACGAGGGACACGGCGGTCAGGGCCGAAAACGGCGATGCCCAATCCAGCGAAGAGCCGACGAATTGCCGTCCATTCACATGGAAGCCCTGAATAAAAGTGCCGAGAACCACGCCCTGCGCCAAGGTCGCGATCGCAGAGCCGAGGCTGAAGCCGCAGTCCCAAAAGCGCTGCGCCACCGGGTTTTTGAAACGGAATTCGAAGGCCACCCCGCGGAACACCAACGCCAAGAGCATGATGATGATCGGGAAATAGACTGCCGGAATTATGATCGCGAAAGCGAGCGGAAAAGCCGCGAGCAGCCCGAGCCCGCCCAGGACAAGCCAGGTTTCGTTGCCGTCCCACACTGGCAGGATCGAGCGCATGATCACCGGCCGCCAGGCGGCGCGCGGGGCAACTCCGTAGAGCATGCCGACGCCGAGATCGAAGCCGTCGAAGAGCACGTAATAGGTCACGGTGAACGCCAGCAGCACCGTCCATACCGGTACCAGATCGAGCGGCGGCACGGCGGTCATGCAGCCGGACCCTCGACCTGATGCGGCGCTCCGCCACCGGGACTGCTGGCGATTTCGGTGATCGGAGTCCGCGGGTGCCCGGCCCCGACCTCGCCGCCATCCTCCTCCTCAGGCTGCAGCCCGCGCCGGACAAGCGCCGCCATATAACCGACACCAGCCGGGTACATGATCAAATAAACCGCAACATACATCAGGAGCGAAGCGACCACGTCACGGCCGGTCAGCGACGGTGTCACCGAATCAGCGGTGCGCAACACGCCGTAGACGGTCCAGGGTTGGCGCCCGACCTCTGTGGTGGTCCAGCCCATCAGCACCGCAACAAAACCAGCCGGTGCAAACCATTGGCAAAGGCGCAGAAACCACCCGCGATCGTACAAATCTCCGCGCAGCCGCAGGATCCAACCGACCACCACGACTGCCAGCATCAAAAATGCGATGCCAACCATGATGCGGAAAGCGAAGAACACCGGCCAGACCGGTGGCCACTGATCGGGCGGCCACTCTTCGAGTCCGCGCACCCGACCGCTCCAGCTGTGGGTCAGGATCAGGCTGCCGAGATGCGGAATATCGAGCTCGTCATAGTTTTTATGCGCGGTCTGGTCCGGGATCGCGAACAATGCCTCAGGCATCGGCCCGGCGCTTTGCCAGAGCCCTTCGATGGCGGCGAGCTTGGCTGGCTGCCGCTCGAGCGTGTTGTGGCCATGCAAATCGCCGAGGATCATCTGCAGCGGCACGATAATTATCAAGAGATTGAGCGCCATCCGCATCATCAAGCGCGCTTCTTCCTGTGGTCTGGCACCACGGCGAACCAGGAATGCGCCGACGCCGAGGACGACGAAGGCGGTCGTGACAAAGAAGCCCGTGTCGTTGTGCAAGAGACGATAGGGGAAAGACGAATTGAAGATGATCCCGAGCCAACTCTGCGGGAAGAACCGCTCGTCGATGACCCGGTAGCCGCCCGGCGTCTGCATCCAGCTGTTCGTCGCGAGGATCCAGAACGACGAAAACAATGTGCCGAAAGAAACCATCAAGGCGGCGAAAAAATGTGCCCAGCGCGGGACCAGCCGCCGGCCGAACAGCAAAATACCGAGAAACGAGGATTCTAGCGCGAAGGCGAGAAATCCCTCATACGCCATCATCGGCGAGATAATGTTGGCGGTCGCATCCGTGAACCGGCTCCAGTTGGTGCCGAACTGGAACGGCATGATGATACCCGAGACCACCCCCATCGCAAAGGAAACCGCAAAAATCTTGGTCCAGAACGTGGAAATCCGGGCGTAAGCCTCCCGGCCGGTGATCAAATGCAGGCCTTCGAGGACTGCAATGTAGGCCGCAAGACCCACGGTAAAGGCTGGCAGCAGGATGTGCCACGCAATGACCCATGCCCATTGCAGGCGTGAAAGCAGCAGGGGATCGAGCGTCATCGCCAGTCCCTTGGTATGACCCAGTCTCAGTCTATAACATAACATAAGAAGGCGTAGTCACACGATACGCGACGCGAAATTCTCGACCAGCCATCACGCCCCACAACATCTATTAGATGGAAATTTATCTTGTCATCTGCACGCTCGAGAACACAGCGGCATGCATGCGCCTTTTCCGCGCCGGTTTGGGGACGCGAGCAGCCGTCCTGGCTTTTAGGGATTGTTTTCCGACATGAAAGCAGAGCGGAGGGCCGTGCGCTGCCGTCGATCCTCCGAACGGGCCCATGCCGCTGCTTGTACGAAACACGGAGATGGTCGCGATTCTTTGGACCGAATTCAGACCTTCTTTGCTAATCAAGTTAAGGGTTGGACCCCTGCGTCGAAAAAAAGTCGCCGGCACCTCTACAAACCCAGGTATCGAGCACTCGGGTGGGCCAGGTCGGCATGTCATCGGCAAGAGAGATGATCAATGCAGAGAAGTTGGTCGGGCACGGGGCC
>JAFMSA010000680.1 GCA_017353855.1 Alphaproteobacteria bacterium | reverse complement strand
GGCGAGGCGGCGGACAGGAGCAAACCGCCGCTGTCGATCCTGATTCTGGTGACGGCGATCGCTCCTGCGGCACTGCACATGCTGGTGCCGTCCTTGCCTCTGCTTGCCGCGGTGTTCGATGCGCCTGCCCCCCGCGTCCAGCTGGTGCTGACGCTGTTTCTCGCCGGCATTGCGGCCGGACAGCTCGTCTATGGGCCCGTTTCGGACCGCTTCGGGCGGCGCCCGGTGCTGATCGCCGGCCTCGTGCTGTTTCTTGCCGGTTCGACGCTGTGCGCGCTCGCCTGGTCGTTGCCTGTCCTGATCGCCGGACGTGTCATCGAGGCCTGCGGCGGTTGCGCAGGGATGGTCCTGGGCCGGGCGATCGTACGCGACGTATTCGACCGCGAGCACTCGGCGAGCGCCATCGCAATGATCACAATGGCGATGACGCTGGCGCCTTCGATATCACCGGCGATCGGAGCGTTCTTGGCCGAGTGGGTCAGCTGGCGTGCCGATTTTGCAGCGCTCGGCGCGCTCGGCGGGGTCTCGCTGGTCCTCACGCTCGCAAGGCTCGAGGAAACCCGCGGCAAGCCCGCCTTCGTCAGCCTCGGCGACATGACGAGGTCGTTTGTGTTGCTGTTTCGCTCGCCGGGCTTTGTCGGCATCGCCCTCGCCACGGCTTTTACCAGCGCCTCGTGGTTCACGTTCCTGGCAAGCGCGCCTTACCTCCTTTCAGAGGTGCTGCACCAGCCGCCGAGCACCTACGGGCTGATGATCCTGCTGCCGATGGGCGGATACGTAATCGGCAACGCCGCTGTAGCCCGTTTATCCGTGCCCTTCGGCAGCCTCCGGCTTTGTGTTTTCGGCCTCACGTTATCGTTCGCCTCGGGTGTCATGCTCGCGGCGTGGTGTCTTGTCGGTCTGACGCCATGGGCGCTTTTTGTGCCGATGGCGGTCAGCTCCGTCGGCAATGGTCTCAGCCAGCCGCCGGGGATCGCGGCCGGCCTGAGCATCTATCCCCGGATAGCGGGTGCCGCTTCCGGGCTGATGGGATTCATGCAGATGATGGTCGCGGCAATCGGCACCTTCCTGATCGGGCAGCTGCCGCAGAGCTCTGCACTGTCGATGGTGGCGGTGGTCGGCGCCTCGCTGACCCTCGCCATGGTCTTTGGCTTCCTTGCGCTGCGCAGAGATGCCGGAGCGGGCCGCACGGCGCGGCCGGTCCGCCCCGACCTCGCGCGCCGTTCGTGAGACCGGGCTTTTGCGGCTCGCTTTCGCAGGCGGGAATGAGGATGATCGTCCCGCGCCCGCTTCACCGAACGGCAGGGAAACACGATGAGCCTAGTCGACGAAACCCATGATCCACGGCGCGAGAGCTGGGTCGTCTCGGCCCGCAACCATGCCGAATTCCCGATCCAGAATCTCCCCTTCGGGGTGTTCAGCCGGCAGGGTGAGACGCCGCGCGGCGGCGTCGCGATCGGCGAGATGATTTTCGATATCAAGGCGGGGCTTGAGGCAGGGTTGTTTTCCGCGGGTGCCGCGGCCGCCGCCGAAGCTTCCTGCGGCCCGGCTCTGAACCCGCTCATGGCGCTCGGCAAGGGCCCGCGCCTGGCCCTGCGCCGGCAACTCTCGGCCGCGTTGGCCGTGGACAATCCCGAACGGTCTAAAATCGAATCCTTGTCGGCGCGGTTGCTGCACGACGCCGCCGAGTGCACGCTGCACCTGCCGGCGTCGATCGGCAGCTTTACCGATTTCTTCGCCGGCATCCATCACGCGAGGAACGGCGGCCTGCGTCGCGACCCCAATAATCCGCTCAACCCGAACTATAAATACGTGCCCGTCGCCTATCACAGCCGAGCCTCCTCGGTGAGACCTTCCGGCGTGCCGGTTCGCCGGCCGAGCGGTCAGCGCAAGGCCGCTGCCGAGACCGCACCGAGCTTCGGGCCGACGCAGAAGCTCGATTACGAGCTCGAACTCGCCGTCTGGATCGGCCCCGGGAACCCCCTCGGGGCGCCGATCCCGATCGCGCAAGCCGAAGATCACATCGTCGGGCTCGGGCTCGTCAATGACTGGTCGGCCCGCGACGTGCAAGGTTGGGAATCGCAACCGCTGGGACCCTTTCTCGGCAAGAATTTCGGCTCCACCGTCTCCCCCTGGGTCGTCACGACCGAAGCCCTGGCGCCCTTCCGCGTCTCGCAGCCGGCGCGACCGGCCGGCGATCCGCGGCCGCTGCCCTACCTCTGGGACGACGCCGATCAGCAACGCGGCGCCTTTGACATCGCGCTCGAAGCCCTCCTGCTGACAGAAGGTCTCAGGGCGAAGGGGCTCGCGCCGCACCGCCTGTCGGCAAGCAACACAACCGATCTGTACTGGACGATCGCCCAACTGGTCGCACACCACACTTGCGGCGGTTGCAACCTCGTAGCCGGCGATCTGTTCGGTACCGGCACGATCTCGGGCCCGACGCTCGAAGGGTATGGCAGCCTCATGGAGCTGAGCAACGACGGCCAGCGGCAGATAGCGCTCGCGTCGGGGGAAACCCGCACCTTTGTCGAAAGCGGCGACGAAGTGATTTTCCGAGCGCATTGCCGGAAGAACGGTGCCGTGTCGATTGGCTTCGGTGAATGCCGCGCACGGATCATCTGAGCGTCTGGCGCAGCGGCGTCGACGGCGCACACGACCGACCCGACACACCGCAGTCTCGCGGGCATCGCGCGCCGGGAGCGCCGATGAGAGCGACGGCCGCCGCTCGTTGTTCGAGCCCTGATTAACCTCTCCCCAGCCGATCACACCTTACCTGTGCAGGCCAGTGCTGCGCTGCCGGATAACAATAACATTTTATCACAGTTATTAAATTTTAATTTGATAATTTTTGATGTGTATATAATAGGATTTACACATGCCGTCTGCGTTGGCGGCGCGCCGCCGGCCGGGATCCGATCCTGAGAGGGGGACCAATGAGCGACGTGGTGACGGGTAATCGGGATCGCGCTGGAGGGTGGGAACCGGTGCCGCGAGC
>JAFMSA010000133.1 GCA_017353855.1 Alphaproteobacteria bacterium | reverse complement strand
AACCGACGCGCCCACAGCACCACTGCGGCAAGGAAAGCGATGTGATCGTAGCCGAGGAAGATGTGGCCGATCCCGGCATTGATGTAGCGTCCGATGACTTGCAAGAGGCTGAGTGGCGGCGCCGCGGTAAGGGTGGTTTCGGTTCGACTGGCGTCCAAAAGGTCTTGTGCGGTGTCGGAGCCAGAACCGATCAGCACAATCTGCCGGGCGTCGGGCAAGATGTCGGTCAGCACCGTCGAACGATACAGCAGCGGGTCCGAAACGCCGGCGCAGAGCCAGCCAATGCGGACGACAACCCCATCGCCATCCGGCGTGACTTCTCCGGTACCAGCCCGGCAGAAGAGGCCGTCCGCACTTGTTACGGTGGTATGCCGCTTAATATAAGCCACGATTGGAGCGGCGGCTGCGGCGAGCACCGCCGGCCGGACCAGACCGGTGGCGGCGTCGACTACGAGTGTGCCGGCCACGCGGTCGACATCGCTGCCTTTGAGCGCGGTCTCGACTTCGACCGTGCGGTCAGAATGGATGACAATGCGGGCGCTCGACAGGTTCACCTGATGAGCTTGTGCGGCTGCAAGAGAGCTGACGAGCGAGCTGAGTGCGAGCAGCAGCGCGGCGATCATGACGCGGAGCCGGCAAGCTCGAGCAGCGCGGTGAGATGGCGAGCGGCGTCATCCGGGGCGAGAACAAGCGAGTCACTCTCCCGAATGCGCGCATAGTGCCCGGGTTGCGCGGCGGCGTTGCCGAATTCGACCCGTGCGACCGGCCCCGCCGAGTCGCGGCTGTAGAGCAACAGGATCATCGTGGGGTGCTCCAGGCCGAAGCGGTTGAGCGCCGCCTCACCCGGATGAGGCGCAAGCATTCGCGCGATCGGCAAACCGTCGAGCCCAGCGAGTTCGGCCTCGATTAGCGGGGCCAGTTTTGGGTCCGCGTGATGCACAAACCCGCCGGGGGTGTGGACGTGCTGGCCGACGTGATGGAACCACAGGCCGTCGACGTCGCGCTCAAACCGGTACAAAGCGCCCTGGCTGACAATTTCGATCGCCCATACCTGCGCAATGGGCACGGGCAACAACCTGCCGGTCCGCCCGGCCATGTTGCGGGCGAGGTCCCATTCGGCGCTGACGTCGCGCGGCAGCAGATAGAGCTCCGGCCGGCCGGCGATGCGCACGTATTGCGCATTCCGTGCCGGCGTAACTTCCCCGAACTCGAGACGCGTGATCCTGCCGCTCCTCGGTGTCACGGCAAGGACGAAACGTGCTGGTTCGAGACCGTATGCGGCGAGCTCTCGCGGATCATACTCGCTTGCCGCCAAGACGCGCCGCGGTGGCGAGGCCGTCAGCAAGCGCAGGGCCACGTCGATATGCCCGGCAACAGCAGGGCCGGCTGCGGCGTCGTTGACGAGCCAGCCGTCCTGGCCCCCGCGGTTGAACCGAGTTCGCTGGTCTCCCACGGAGCATTCGATAGATGCGATCCCCTCGGGCGCGACCGCGAGAATGCCGACCTTCTCTAAATGTGTGCGCGGGGCATCGGACGGCCAGCGGCCGGTGATCGCGACGGCGCCGATCAGGCCTGCCATCAGGCAGGTCGCGATGACGCCGCCGGCGGCAGTGAAGCCACGGTTCACCGCCGGCGCCACCATACCGCCACGCCGATGAGCGCAACGCTGAGCGGCAGAAGTACCTCGACCGTCAAGAACGTCACCTGCATCTGCCGATGCGTCAGCCGAATTTCCGGAAGACTGTAGGTTTCCGGTTTGAGCTGTGGCGTTGTGTCTGCGGCGAGCCAGCGGACCATCGACACGGCGAGATCGCCATTCGATGCGTAAGGGAAGAAGGCGTTGCTGGCGAAACTGGCGTTGCCGACGAGAATGAGACGGAATGGCGCCTGGCCTCCGCCGGGCCAAGTGCCCTGCACTGCTGCGGCGATCAGCTGCGGGGTCAACGGCCCCCTCCCTACCCCTCCCCCGCTCGCAAGGGAGGGAAGGGTGGGGTCGGAACCGGCGGCCGCAAGAACTGGCCGCACATAGCTGTCTTTGCTCGTCGCAATCAGTTCGGCGACTTTAATGCCCCCGACTGCCCTTTGCAGCCTGATCGGCCGGGCTTCCGGAAATACTGTCAGGGCGATCTGCTCGGTAATCGGGTGCGGCGGGTAATACGGCACCGCCACCTGCTCCTGATCGGTGCCATAGTGATTGGTCGGATCGACCACCACGCCGTGCCCAGCCCTCAGCCCCACCTCATCCAGCAACGAGGCGAGCTCGGGGGAGACCGAAAAGCGCGGGTCATAGGCGAGCAGCAGATGGCCGCCGCGCAACAGGTAACCTTTAAGCGCGCTCACATCCGCGGGCGTATAGGCGTTGACGGCGCCAAAATCGGCAACGATTGCGCAATCCTGCGGGATCGCCGGCAATGTCGTGGCGTTGATGGCGCGATCGCTGTAGCCGACCGTCTCAATCGCCAGCTTCAGCCGGTCTAGCCCCTCCGCGGGAGCTTCTAGGAGGCCTGACCCGCTCTGTTGCTCCCCACCCAGGATCTCACGATGAGCGTAATGCACGTGACCCGGCGTGTAATGTTCACCGTGCCCGGTCATGAAGCAGACGGTCTGCATGCGCTGCTGCAGCGCGCGCTCGATCGCGTAGGCCATCTGGCGCAGGTCAACAGTATTCTCGACCTGTGTGCGGCGGCCTTGAGCTTCGACGACAACGGTGTTGTACAGCTTCACGCCGTAGTCGCGCGCAGCGGTGAATTCGGTATCAAGGTCAAGGCTGCGCACTCTTAGATGCGGGTATCGGCGCGCCGCCACCGCGAGTACCTGTTTTGCGGCGTCGGCATTCTCGTCCTTGCTGTTGTAGAAATAAGTCAGAACGACGTCGCCCCGCAGTTGGCGCGCGACCTTCTCGAGCTCCGGCGGCGGCGTGTAGCGGCCGGTGACGGTGGCGTCGAAATGCGCGTCGTGGCGATAGAGCGCGACGTTGCCGAACAGCACCAGGCCGAATGCGGTAGCGATGAGACCGGGCGCGAGAAGGCGCGCGAGGGGGCCGCGCGGATGCAGCGGCAGCCGTAGCCCGAGCGAGAAAATCAGGAGCATCGCCGCACACCAGGAGCCGAAATACAGAACATCGGCGGTGGCCTCGCCGACCGGTCCGAACGCTAAGCCGCCCAGCCCCAGCGCAGTGAGCAAGAGTGCAATCTCAATGAGCCAGCGCGTCGATCGCCCAGACATCGCTCCTCGCCTCAGCGCCGTCCTAGCGCCCGAACGCTCAGAAACAAGCCGAGCAGCGCCACGCTGATGAAAAATCCGGCGTCCGAGAGAAAGATCGAGCCCGTCGCAAACGGCGTGAAATGCACCAAGAGCGACAGGTTGACGACGAGGGCATCGAACGGGTCCGGCAGCAGCCAGCCGAAGTGATCGATGATCCACAGCAGTAGAAAGAGGCTCAGCGACAACAGCGCAGCGATTATTTGGTTGCTGACGAGACTCGAGGTCATCAGGCCAATCGCGACGAGTGCGGCGCCGAGCAGAAAGAGGCCGAGATAGCCGCTCCAGATCGGTCCCCAATCGGGCTGGCCGAGGATCCCAAGCGTGATCGCATAGGCCCCGGACAGCGCCAACATCACCAGCACAAGGCTGAGGCTGGCTAAATACTTCGCGAAGATGACGGACACTTCCGACACCGGAGCGGTAAAGAGCAGCTCGAGCGTGCGCAGCCGGCGCTCCTCGGCCACCAGCCGCATCGTGATGATCGGCACGGTCAACAGAAAGAGCACATAGATCTGAAAGAACAGATGCACGAGCGTCGGAGAGTGACTGAGGAACAAGGTGAGGGTGAAGGTGTAGCCCATGATCACTAGGAACACCGCCACCACCACGTAGGCGATCGATGAGGTAAAGATCGCCCTTTCCTCTCTCAGCAGCAGCGCTGCGAACCGCCTCATGGCGCCTCTGCCTCCACTATTCCGGCGCGCCGCGTCAAATTCAGAAACACGCCCTCGAGATCGCGTTTGACATCGGTCAGCTCCGATAACGCGAAGCCCTGCCCGATTAGCGCCCGGGCGAGTTCAGACACCGGCTGTGTCGGAGCGAGTTCGACGAGATAGCCGTCGCCAATCTCACCCGGTTCCGAGGCCGCCGCGACAACGCTCGGGATCTGCCGCAGCGCTCTCAGAACCTCGGACGCTGGACCGGCAATGCGCAGCCGGAGCTGGCGTGCATGGCCCGCTTCGCGCATCGCGTCGGTGGTCAGGAGGCACCCATCGAGCAGGATCATCACCCGGCTCGCGATCCGTTCGATTTCGCCGAGCACATGCGAGGCAACCAGCACAGTACGTTGCCCGGCGAGCGAGCGGATCAATTTGCGGACCGCGATCACCTGATAGGCGTCGAGCGCATTTGTCGGCTCGTCCAGCATCAGCAGCGGCGGATCGCCTAAGAGCGCCTGTGCGATTGCCACCCGCTGGCGGTAGCCGCGCGACAGCCTACCGATCGGCAGGGCAAGAACAGCGGAGAGATCCACCTGCTTGGCGGCCATGGCGACCGCATTGTGCGCCTTGTAGCCCGGCACGCCCTTGATCGCGGCCATGAAATGCAGAAATTCGCCGACCCGCATGCCGTCGTAGAGCGGCGCATCCTCCGCGACATAGCCGATCCGGCTGCGCGCGGCGAGTGAGTCGGCGGCCACATCGATTCCAGCGATCTGCACGGTTCCGGTGGTCGCCGGCAGGTATCCCCCGAGGACGCGCAGTATCGTAGTCTTTCCCGAACCATTTGGCCCGAGCAGGCCGACGACCTCACCCTCGCCGATTGCGAACGAGACGCCGCGCACGGCAACGCGCCAACCGTAGCGCTTCACCAGGCCATCGACGATAACGCAGTCAGCCATCCAAGGTCCCCATCACCTCGCCCCCAGCTTGCAGGGTGAGGAGGAAGCGGCCGTGGGTTATAGCCGCTCGCCACCCTCAAACAGGCGCCTCACCCCGCCCCCGGACGCCCGCGCTGGCGGGCGGCCGTCCAGGAACTCTCCGCGCAGACGGGACGAGGGAGTTTCCTCTCATTCGTAAAATTCCGGCGAGTGCTTGTGCTTCTTAAAGGTTTCTTCGTCGTGCGCGAAGATGACGTCGGCATCCTCCGCTGACATCAGATGCTTTATCCATTGATAAGCATCCAGCATCCCGGCGGGATCGTAGGCGAGCGAGACGCTCGGCAGCAGGTCCTTCTGTAAGTTGTCCATCAAGTAACAGACGTCGCTGGTCAGCACGACGGGACCGCTTTTCGGCAGACGGACCACCACCATCTCGCTGCCTGGGGTGTGCGAGACCGCACGATGGATATAGATGCTGCCGTCACCGAACAGATCGAGGTCGCCATTGAGCTCGATCACCTTCTGCCTGTTGACCTGGTTCGCGCCCACGTCGTTGCGCAAATTCGCGAAGTCGGCGGTGATATAGCAGCAGCCATAGCCGGGCTTCGGCCAGAAGGCGTTGACGATCTCGTCGCGCTGATAAACGATCGTCGCGCCTGGGAATTTGCCGACATTGCCGGCGTGGTCAAGGTGCATATGCCCCAAGACGACGTAATTGATGTCGGACGGCTTGACGCCTGCCTTGGCGAGTTGGGCATCGATCGCAATGTCAGTGCTCTTGCTGTCAGGACCGAGCATTTGCGCCAGCGGCCCCCAATAGGTTGGGTCGGTAATGACCTTGTCGTTGTTCCCGGTGTCGAACAACACATTGCCCTTGGGGTGCTTAATTAGAAAGAAGGCGACCGGGACGGTAACCTTTCCGGTCGCTCCGGTTTGCAATGACGACTTGTCGAGCGTCAGGTGACCCGACGAAAACACATAGAGCCGCATACCCTCGGGTGAGGCCGCATATGCCTCCGCTGCGAGCCAGAACGCGGCACCGAAAACGGCCGTCAGGCCAACGGCTAAGATGCGGAAAATCGACTTCACCATTCCCTCCCTTCTCTGCTGACGCAATATTTCCAATGAAGGTAACCGAAGGTTGCCGGTGAGGCAACATCACAGCACCGCGGATAGCGCAACCACTAAGGCCGTGTACATTGCCGAGTCGAAGGAGGAGCCGCACCGGAGCGGCGTCTCGCCGCTTCAGAGACGCGACCGAATGCCGAAAAACCGCTTCCGGAACCGCACCTATCGGCTCGGCGGTCTACTACCGATTGCGGTTTGGATTCATCGACCCCGGACTTGGGGTCAATGTTGGGGGGCGGGCAGTCGTCCCAAAGTCGCTCGGCTATCTGACGAACAGCTCGATGATGGCTATCGACCTTGTTGGCGCGAAGCGCTCTAAGAGCCGCCCAAGCCGGTAGAGCGCCGCCGCGGCACCGGCCGCAAAAGGGCAGCGGCCGCGACTTCGAGCGTTAGCAGGAACGCGACGGAGGCGGGTGGACGATAAGCCGTGCTCGGTCTAAGCCGATCGGAGTGATGGCACCAGCCCGTTGACCGGCCACTAGAACAGACGCGATGAGATCTACCATAAGCGGTAAATCGATGGTGGCCCGATGCTGAACATATTGATCGCCGAGGGAACGCCGGCCCTCTGGCAAAAGGAGCACGCGAGATTCGCCATTCCTTCCAACTTTTCGCTGTTTGCCGCGGCTGTGCGCCTGCATCGTCCGTACGCCCACTGCACGCTCCTCAACATCGCCGACGGCGAAGCCTTGCCGTTCGGCACGGCGCTGTCGGACTTCGACGGGGTGATGCTCCCCGGCTCACCGCTCCATATCTACGACGCGACCCCCGCAGTAACGCGGCAAATCGATTTTGCCCGGGCCGCCTTTGCCGCCGGTGTGTCCGTCTGGGGGAGCTGTTGGGGTTTGCAGCTTGCCACGGTGGCGCTCGGCGGATCGGTCCGGCGCAACCCGCGCGGACGCGAGCTCCCGATCGCTCGGGCGGTTACCGTGACGGAAGCCGGCCGGGCCCACCCGCTTCTTGCGACCCGTCCTGCCGTATTCGACGCGCTCTGCTCGCACCTCGACGAGATCGAGACCTTGCCGCCCAATTCTCAGGTCCTGGCCGCGAACGAGCTCTCCGCCATTCAGGCGGTAGCCACACGAACCCGGTGGCGGGGCAGCTTTCTTGGCACGCAGTATCACCCCGAGCACACTCTGGCGGTCTCGGCCGCCCTCATCGAGATGCGGGCCAATGAACTTGTCGAAGAGGGGTTTGGCGCCTCGCCGCCAGAGATTGTCGCGATCGCAGCGGACTATCGCGCTCTCGACGCGGAGCCAACCCGCCGCGACCTGATTTGGCGGTATGGGATTGCGAGCGAGATCATGGATCCCGTTCGGCGGTCGGCAGAGGTCGGCAACTGGCTGCGGACCGTCGTTAAGCCGCGTCGCTTCCTAGCTTAGCTGCCGGGACTGTCAGCGGCACAGCAACGCCACGCCCGGCCAATGTTCCGGGCGGGCGCGCGAGTATTGCGGCGGGTAGACCGCGTCGGCGCCAAGCGCGGTGGCGGCATGCCAAGCCCAACGCGGGTTGTCGAGAAATCCGCGCGCCAAAGCGACACAATCTGCATGGCGCTGACCTTTTTGGCGGCGGCGGCAAGCGGCACCTGATAGCCCGGCGCAATGGCAGGCCGCGCCGTCGGGCTGATCCCACCGGAAGAGGCGCAGACGTAATCGAACCCAATGTCGCGCAGCCTGCTGGCAAATGTGCCGGCCTCCTCAGGCGTAATCCCGCCGTCAACCAAATCCGCACCGGTAATACGCATGCCGAGCGCCTTCCGACGCGGCCAAACCTCGCGGATCGCGGCGGCCACTTCAAGTGGATAGCGCATGCGGTTGGCGAGACTGCCACCATAGGAATCGGTGCGTCGGTTTGCGATCGGGGAAAGAAAACTGCTGATGCGGCCTATGGGTTCGACCGCCGTCTGCTCGACGATGACGAGCGCGGCGCGCCCGACAGCGACAGCGAACCCAGATGTTGGAGATGCCAGTCATTGGCATCCCCGTTCTCGGCGCTGTACTGGCACATCGGCGACACCGCAATCCGATTGGCAAGGGTGATGCCGCCGAGGCGAAGGGGTTCGAACAGGGAACGCGTTCTTTCCATCAGATTGGCGTGAGCCATAGGACAGCACGGTAAGCAGAACCAGATGGGGAAAACAATAGGGGTTTCAGCTCTGGGCTGAAAAGGCGCGCAGCACCCGTTCGCAATGATTCCGACAATTCGAGCGAAGTGGCGATCCAATGCGCGTCCTCGAAGGCGAGCAGCACCGGTTGGCGTCCCGCGAGACATTCCAGCTGGCCGACCGATACGGAAAAATCAATTCACGCTCTCGCCAAGGCTCGCAGGGTCTCGCTTCGCTCGGCAATAGGTCGCCGAGCGCCGCCGGAATCTCGAGCGTGCTGTCGCTCGATCGAGAGAAGAAGGTGGCGAGCTTATCGCGTTTCCCGGCGAGGGCATCCTCAGGCGAAAAGCCGGCGGCGCGCCTGAATTTCGCAATGAACGGTAGGCCGCTTGGCTTCAATGGTTTAAGGGCACTGCGCGACGTGATAGGCTCACCTCAACCTACTTCGGTGTCCTTCCTTCATCGACAGGGCCGTCATGCCGATCGTGGTGGGCACTTTCATCTTTGCTGACCGGGCGGGAGTGCGCGGCAACTTGACTGGCTAACGGCAGGTGAAGCAAGCCACTGAGACGACTGTCCTCGAAGCCGTGCTACGGCGAGACCGTGTGGTCGTGGTTGCCGCTCTCGTCGCGGTTATAACGATCGCCTGGATTTGGATTCTGCTCGGCGCGGGCACCGACATGAGCGCGATGGACATGGCCCTCGGGTCACGAGGGTCAGGGATGGCGATCATGACGGTATCGACAGCATGGACCCTCGGATACGGCGGTCTAATGTTTGTGATGTGGTGGGCGATGATGGCCGCCATGATGCTGCCGAGCGCGGCGCCGATGCTGCTGCTATTCGCTCGGATAAACCGCAAGCAG
>JAFMSA010000679.1 GCA_017353855.1 Alphaproteobacteria bacterium | reverse complement strand
TCCCGCATCGATCTGACCGGATCAGCAGCGTCTTGCGCCTGCGGCGGCATGGCTGCTGTCAGGGACTGAAGCAGGGACGCATCAACCGGCTTGCGCCGCCTAGCAACGGCAGTGAGTCGTGCCACTGGCTTGCCGCGACGGGTGATGTCGATCGTAGCCCCCGCCTCGACCCGGTCGATGAGCTCGCTCAGATGTGCCTTGGCGTCAGCCAGATTGATCGTGTCCATGTCATTTCCTGACCATGTAGATAGTCATATAGGCATCGGCTGAGTAATTCCAGCGGAGAAGGGGGTTCCATGTGCTTCGCCGAAGAGACGGCCTGCGGCCGGGCGAGCAAACGCCAGCCATGGCCCCGGGACCACAGACAACCCGCCCAGCGCAGACGAGCTCAACGACGAGATCCCGTTTTGGCCTGCCGCAGGACGAGGCGGCGCGGCATGGCGCAACCGGGTTTGCCGATGCATCGCACCCGCGGCCTCGCCGCTTAATCATTGCACGGCAGCCGGTCGCGGTGCACACTTTAACCGGAACTTCCCCCGACGGGTCCGATACTCGCGGAGTTCAATTCATGCCTCAGCAAGTGATCCTCACTGTGAACGGCGAGAACCGTGACGTCACGATCGCGCCGGACACGCCGCTGCTCTATGTGCTGCGCGACGATCTCGGGCTCCACGGCCCAAAATTCGGCTGCGGTCTCGGTCAGTGCGGGGCCTGCACCGTAATCATGGACGGGGCGGCGACCCGCTCCTGCGTGGTGCCCGCCGCCGCGGCCACAGGGGCGAAGATCATCACACTCGAGGGGCTCGGTAGCATCGAGAAGCCCCATCCGGTGCAGAAGGCCTTCATCGAAGAGCAAGCTGCGCAATGCGGCTATTGTATCAACGGCATGATCATGACCGCGGCCGCATTCCTCGAACGTGAGCCGCACCCGACCCGCGCCTCCATCGTTGCCGCCCTCAACGACAATCTCTGCCGCTGCGGCACGCATCTGCGGATTGTACGCGCCGTCGAGCGTGCTGCCCGCGAGCGCACATAGGTTGAGTGTCATGAATATCGAGCAAGCAACCAGAGCTCGAGAGGGCCTGCCCGAGCTCAGCCGCCGCGGGTTCCTAGGGACTTCGGGCGGGCTCGTGATTGCTTTCGCCTTCTTCGGGCCGAACGCTGCGGACGCGGCGTCCCCTTCTCCTGCACTGCCCGCCGGCCCGACGGGCGGCGGCATCGCCCCGCCGTCCGCGGATAAGCTCTATGCTTGGCTTGCGGTGAAACCCGACAACAGCGCGACGCTGTTCACCGGCAAGGTCGAGACCGGCACCGGGGTCGGGACGGCGCTGGCGCAGATCGCGGCCGAAGAGCTCGATTTTCCGCTCGACCGGCTCGATGTCGTGATGGGAACGACCTCGCAGACGGTGGATCAGGGCCCGAGCTACGGCAGCCGCACCATCCGCTACGCCGGACCGCAAATCCGCCAGGCTGCGGCCGCCGGAAGGCTTGTGCTCCTCCGCCTCGCCGCGGCGCATTTCGGCGTGCCGGTGGATCAGCTCGTCACGGAAGGCGGCACGATCTCGCCCACCGGCTCGCCTACCAACCGCATCACCTACGGCGGGCTGGTCGCCGGCAAGCGTCTCGATTACGAGATCGGCGCCAGCGGAAGCCAATTCGACTTGCGGGTCGCGCCCGATGCCCATCCTAAGGACCCGGCGCGATACACTGTCGTGGGACGCCCGGCACCGCGCAAGGACATTCCCGGCAAGATGACCGGGGAATTTACCTATATCCAGGATGTCCGCGTACCAGGCATGCTGCACGGGCGGGTTGTGCGGCCCTATGGCGTCGGCGCCCGCCTGCTCAGCGTGGATGAGGGCGGCCTGAAGAATATTCCGGGCTTTGTCCAGCTCGTGCGCCGTGAGAATTTCCTCGGCGTGGTCGCCGAGACCGAATGGGGTGCGATCCAGGCGGCGGCAAAGCTCGGCTCGACCCTCAACCCGAGCGGCCCGGATGCGGGCCAGGCGAGATGGTCCGCATGGAACGACTTGCCGGCGATGGACCGGATCTGGGAGACGGTCCGCCACGCGCCCGGCGCCGACATCACCGCGGTCAGTCACGGCGGGGTGGACGAAGCCCTCGGCCGGGCCGCGCGGAAGCTAACGGCGACCTACCAGACACCTTTCCAGATGCACGGCTCGATCGGCCCCTCCTGCGCCATCGCCGATGTGAGCGGCGCTCGGGCGATTTTCTGGTCCGCGACCCAGATGCCGCACGAGGCGCGCCGGGTGATGGCGCAACTGCTCAACATTCCGGCGGAGCGCATCGAGCTTCGCTGGTTTGAAGGCGCCGGCGGTTATGGCCGCAACGGGTTCGATCACGTGAACGCCGACGCGGCGCTGCTGTCGCAGGCCGTCGGCCGGCCGGTCCGAGTGCAATGGATGCGCTGGGACGAGCACGGCTGGGAGCCGAAGGGCCCGGCGATCGTGCAGGACCTCGAGGGCGCCTTGGACGCAAGCGGGCAGGTCACGGCGTGGCGGCACCACATGTGGATCCCGACGACATCGGATAAAGACCTGATCGCGGCGGAGCTGATCGGCGAACCGGGTATTCTTGGCAAGACCGGCCGGGGACGGCCGGCGGTCACCTACGCCTATACCTTCCCCAATGCCGATGTGGCCTGCCATGGGGAGGGCCGGGTCGGGCTGCTCACGGCGTGGCTCCGTTCACCGGCGCAGTTCGAGACCACCTTCGCCATGGAGTCGTTCATGGACGAACTGGCTGCAGCTGCCGGCCAGGATCCTCTGGACTTTCGTCTCGCCCATCTCGCCGATCCGCGCGCAATCGGTGTTCTCCGGGCCGCCGCCAAGGCCTATGGGTGGGAGAGCCGGCCGGCGCATGCCACCCGCCCGAGCGGCGGCCATGTTGCGAAGGGGCGCGGGGTCGCCTGGGTCAATCGCGACGATGTCCGTGTGGCGACGATCCTCGATCTCGCTGTCGACCGCGAGAGCGGGACAATAA
>JAFMSA010000678.1 GCA_017353855.1 Alphaproteobacteria bacterium | reverse complement strand
CCTACGCGGGGTCGTGCTCGCGTGCCAAATCAGCTGCTTGAGCTTACCGTGGTCGGCCTCGACGATGTTGTTCAAATACTTGACTTGCCGATGCTGCGTGTCCTTCGGGCACTTGCCTTCGACCTTCAGCTCGGCGAGAGCGGCGGCATAAGTCGGCGCTTTGTCGGTGTTGATGACCGCAGGCTGTTCCCAATCCTTCAGCCCCCTGAGAGCCTCGGCAAGGAAACGCTTCGCCGCTGTCGTGTTCCACGTCGGCGAGAGTCGTGTTGCCCAGCTTGTCGACAGCTCGGTAGAGGTAAGACCACTTGCCACGAACCTTCACGTAGGTCTCGTCGACCCGCCAGCTCCCCGAGCGCGGCGGCGCCAGTGCCAGCGCAGCCGCTTCTCGATCTCGGGCGCGTACCTCTGGACCCATCGGAAGATGGTCGAGTGATCGACCAAGACGCCACCTTCGGCCATCATCTGCTCGAGATCGCGATAGCTTATGCCGTAGCGGCAATACCAGCGCACCGCCCAGAGCACGATCTCGCCCCCAAAGTGGCGCCCCTTGAAATCCGACACCGCCCGGCCTCCCCCTCGCCCGAGCCTTCCATCGCAGAACGCCGAAGGCTTTGCAACAGAGCCCCGTTGGCCACCCCACCCGATGCGCCGCGGCGGGGAGATGTAAGGGGCTGGGGTCGACAGTAGGAATATGCTAGGAGTATCCCTCAGGAGCGGGAGGAGTTCGATGTCACAAGTCACGATAGGGAAATGGGGGAAGAATCTAGCGATCCGGTTTCCAAACGAGATCGTCAAGGCCGCTGGGCTTGCCGAGGGCGAGCGCGTCGAACTCGAAGCCAATGACGGCGGCATCGTGATCCGTCGCACGGTGCCACATTTCACGCTCGAGGAACTGTTCGAAGGCAAGAGCCCCGCCGAATGGCGCGCCGCCTACAGAGAGGCGTTTGATTGGGGGCCGGATGTCGGTCGTGAGGTCGTAGAGGAATGACGGCGGTCTATGTCCCGGATGCCGGCGACCTGATCTGGACGGATTTCGACCCGACCCGGGCAGGGAACAAGCCGGCCGCCGGCCGGCGCTGGTGGTCTCCTCGGGCGCCTTCACGGAGAACACCGGCCTGGCTGTCGTGTGCCCGATCACGTTGCGTGTGCGGCCGTTCCCAACCAGCGTCGTGCTGCCATCAGGTCTGTTGGTCACCGGCGAGATCCTGCTCAGTCACATTCGCAGCATGGACACCCAGGCCCGCCCTGTCCGCTATACAGGCGCTACCCTTCCATCGGCAGTGGCGCGGTTGGTGCGCGCGAAACTAAACGCGTTCATCACAATCTGACAATCCGTTCTCCTTTGAGCAGCACTCCCGCCAAGCCATCAGTCCAGAAGGTCGACACGAGGAACAAGGGCGCGAGCGAGTGCCAAAAGTGTGCGCACACTGCCCTCCTTCTTACGCTGACCAGGTTTTGAGCACGCACCGCGCGCAACGAAGCTTCGGTAGAAAAGCGATCAAAAGTCGGCTGGACCCAAACGACCGGGTTATAGAAGGCTCCGCGAAACGCCACATTGTTACAACAGCTCGCTCGGGAAAAGATTACTACGCTCCAAACCGCGCTGCTCCCGCCACGCACAATTAGTCAGGGCAACGTCTCTTCACTGGAATAAATCTCGACACGAACAGGAGCATCGCCGAACTCCACCTCGTGGCGTCATCCATTCTTTCCTCGGATGATGGCGTGGGGCATCACCGTCTCGCTCCAAAGTTCGGGCAATTTTGCCATTGTTTTGAATGCCGCCCGGCGGTTTTTTTAATTAATCTTCCAAAGAGCCCTTCGGGGGCTCGGGTTCGGCAGACGGCGGCTCCGGCTTCACCCGGTACGGTGTAAGCACTGATACCAGTGGACGGCTCCCCAGGTAAAAAGGAAACGGTCACGGCGACGGCCGGACATATGATCGCGATCGACAAGAGCAGCGGGAATTATGTCGATGCACGGATCGTCGCCGGGCCCGAACCAGTCGGCCCGTTCGGCGATTTCGCCACTCTCGGCGATCGGTCTGGTTCCAACCGATCCCGACATGGAAGGCGCGTTTGCCCTGTCGCTTCAGCGCGCCATCGAGCATCGGCCCGAGCTCGGTCGACGGGTCGAGCACGACGCTGCTGCCAGTCCACGTCAGAATACTTGAGACGGCACTCTGGGTCTTGAAGGCACCGCTGCCAGCGAATACGAGGCTATGGCCGCTGCCTTCGGTGCACGGGTCGATCAGCACTGGGGCTTTGCCGCCGCGGCCCCAGGTGCGATCGTCGAGCGGGTCAAACGGCTTGCCGGCAATGCTACAGTCGAGTTCGACACGAGGCTTCGCCGACCGCGATCCCGCCCCAGCCGGAATGCGGGCCTGGGAAGAGGTTCGTGGTGGCGGCGAGCGATCGCCACTGCGCATGGCCGTGATTGTCGGTAACGCCGCGCGACACCGGCCGCACGGCGTCACACCGGGATGCCGGTCCTGACAATTGCGGCCGGCTGCGCATCCGCAGCCGCCGGTACTGCAGCGCCGCGAACCCCAGCATCGCGAGTATGAGCGTGGCGATGGCTGCTGAGAGCACGGGCCAAAGGTTTACCACCAGTTGGCGAGCCACCACTGGGTCGCGTCCCACCAGGCGAGCGGAGCGAATGGTGTGCCGGTTCCGCCGCTCCACAACGCCGATGCGGCGAGCGTCCAGGTGCAGAGCGCTCCGGCTCGGCACAGGACGAAGGCAAGTGGGCGCGGCACGGCTGATCAGACCCTTACCGGATGCGGGGGCGGCGGGCACTGGATACCGAGCTGCGCGAGTGCGCGGCAGGTCAGGTGCGCGAAGTCGAGTTCCGGATTGAACAGAGTTGAGATGGGCGAGCCCGTCAGGAGCGCCGCGATGATGCCGCCTACAATCTTTTGTGTCGTTGTCGGCCTTGGCCTTCTCGACGCCGGCGTGAGGGGGTGGAGTAGGGTAATCAAGCCGGCGGCGACGAAATGTCTGAGGACA
>JAFMSA010000132.1 GCA_017353855.1 Alphaproteobacteria bacterium | reverse complement strand
TGAAAGCTGATCGAAGCGCCGCTGTAACGCAAATGCGGCGGGAAGCCTTCGACGGTCAGCGCCGCCAGCGGTTCCCACATCAGGTCATGGAAAAAGAACCCGAGCAGCCTCGCCAGTATGATGCACCCCGAGTAGCGCGGTGTCGAACAAAGCATAGTTGACCAGACAGGCCGGTGGCTGCGGCCCCGAAAATGTAAAACCGGCCTGCGGCCGGGCCGGCAGGAAGCCGGAAAACGGGATCGTAAAGAAAGGTCAGAACGAGCCAACCAGCAGCGCAGTGAGCAGGACGTCGCGCCAGGCGCCGATCACGTTCATGTCCTAGGTGAAAAAGAGGGCCGAATAGACGAAGCCGGTGGACTTTGCCCCGTCCGCGCGAGCGCCCTGAGAATGACCTTCCTTCGGCTGGGGCTTGAGACCTCCACGACGGGTGCACGCGCCGGCCGCTCGTCCGCGGTCACCTGCTGATAAGGTGGGGCGTTTCAAGGATGCCAAGCCGGATTCACAACCCAATTCGCACCATCACGAGGTTAGCCAGAACGGGACCCGCCATCCGGCGAGGAATTAATTAATCCCCGAGTTCCGACTGAACGCCAGGATTGCGAGGAAGAGACCTGCGGGCCCGCCTGATTGCGGCGCCACGCCGCGATGAGCCCGCGACTTTTGCTCGTGCGCGCCCATTTACGTCGACGCCAGTGTGACGAAAGGCCCGCCCCGTGCGGGGATGCTGTCCCCCACGCGCGGAACGCGCCTCCTTCTACAGCGTTCACGCATAGCGGGCGCTTGGGCGCTCGCCGCGTGTTATGCGGGGGCCAGTGACTTATCCGGAGGCCAGTGATGCGAGCAATGCGAGCAAGCTTCAAGGCTTTAGCGCTCGTCGCCGCCGTTCTGACGGCAGGCACGTCGAGCACGGCAATGGCGAGATATCGGTGTGCGCCCGGTTACAGGTATCATCACGGCGTCTGCCAACCGGTACGGTCGCCGGGGTATTCGAACCCGGTATCCGGGGCCGTGTCCGGTGAGGCAGCCGGGGCTGCGAGGGGAGCTGCGGCCGGCGGTCCCGTCGGTGCGATCGTCGGCGGAGCGCTCGGCACCGCCGGTGGCGCCCTTCACGGTACAGCCAATATGCTAACCCCCCACTAGCTGCGAAGAGGAAGGCACCACGGCGAAAGCCGCCTATAAGCCCGGCGACGGCAGGCGTCGATCCGGCCGAATCCCCGGCAACGGCGGACGACCCGCTGTCTAGCTTAGCCGCACGAACTTGTCGACGCTGCGGTCCTGGGTCAGCCCGGCATAGATACTGCCCTGCGAGTCGACGCCGACGCCGTGGACGTGGCGGCTCTCCAGACGGGTGAGCACGGTCCCCCGTCCGTCGCGCACACAGATGTAAGCGGGCTTGCCGTCGTCTTCCTGCTCGGCGATGTAATAATTGCCGTCCTTGCCGCGGGTGATGTCGTTGGGGCCGCCCATGTCCGTCCATTGGCCGAGGAAATCGCCGTCCGCAGTGAAGATCTGGATGCGCTTGTTCGACCGATCGGCGATGTAGAGCTTGCCGTCATCGTCTAACGCGATGCTGTGCGGCAGATGGAACTGGCCCGCGCCATGGCCAGGCTCGCCCCACGATGTGACGAGCCGCCCGTCGCGCGTGAAGCGGTGCACGCGCGCATTGCGATAGCCGTCGGTTACATAAATGTCGCCGTTGGGGTGGACGATCATTTCGGTCGGGTGGTTGAACGGTCCCGCCGCCCGCTCGGCGAGCCAGGGCGGCCCTTCGCAGCCGGTATCGGAATGCACGCCGCGCGTTCCGAGCTCCAAAAGGGGCTTGCCGTCCAGCGTGAACGACTTCGCGACCGAGTCGGAACGATCGGTCGTGTAGACGATGTCGCCGACGATTTTCAGCCCGTGCGGGTCGGTGACCTCACCGCTGCCCCAGGCTCCGAGATATTGTCCGTCGCGGTCGAATACCACCACCGGGGGATCCTTGCGCTGAAAGACATAAATGCGGTCCTGCTCATCGGCCGCCACCCGGCTGACCAGTCCGAACGATTGTCCGTCGGGCAATTTCAAAAAGTCGCGGATCAGTTCGTACGTGTATTTTCCCGTGCCCGTTTGTGCCATTACTGCCTTCCTCCCGCAAATGAGGACGAGGTTCCCTCGGCCATGTACTATTGCAGAATATCGTAGTTGTGCCTGTGGGAAACGGGTCTCTGCCGCGCCCCGGAACACGATTGCGTCGGTAGCCGTTACCTCTTTAGACGGCGGCGCACTGCCGCCCTTTCGATGTTTATCGGAGGTCGCGATGCCTACGAGCTTCAAGGTTCCGGCGAGTTTCAAGGTTCTGGCGATCGTTGGCGCGGTAGCGGCGACGCCGAGCGCGGCGATGGCGCAATATGCCTGTGCGCCGGGTTACACGTATATTAACGGCGTCTGCCAGCCGGCGCAGCCGCCAGGGTATGCTAACCCGGCATACGGCGCGATGTCCGGCGAGGCGGCCGGCGCCCAGAGCGGCTATGCCACCGGCGGTCCCGTCGGTGCGGTCGTGGGCGGAGCGCTTGGAACCGCCACCGGCGCCGTTTCCGGCACCGCCAATATGCTCACAGGGGCCCCGCCGGCGCCGCGATGCGCCTATGGGTACACCTATTACAACGGCGCCTGCTACCCGGCGCGTTAGAACGAGGGACGGGCGGGCCCGCGGCTTCATTGGCTGCGGGTCCGCCCAAGAAATTTTGGGTCGCGCCGGTCGCTGGTCGCGGGTGCTGACCGAAGGGCCCGGTGCTTGAACTTCGGGTTTGACAGCACCGTCGACACCCGTCACCGGCGCCCTTGATGAGATTGATGAGAATGTCATGTGCCGATCCGGCACTGCGAAATCGTGAGCAATCCCGCCGGTCGGGGCTTACCGGCGTAGCCGCGTGAGCGGAATGGCATCTTTCGTCATCCGTTGGCGCAGTCCAAGCGTGGCGCGGAGGCAAAAAGTCCGCAACAGTGCGGCCGTAGCGGCCTGTATCCGCTTTGTGAACCACCGGGGTTGAGCGGCGGCAGACCGACTGGCCGCATGGTTCGACCCAAAGCCCTGAGGTCCGATGCCCAAATCGGCGGCTTGGCTGGACTCCTGCTCTCCGGCCTGCATCAGCACGGTCAGCCTTCCGCTGCGCGAGGCACAGATCCCGCCAGCGGTGCTTTGAGGCGGCACCGGGGCTTGACTATAAGAGTTGCGGCAGATGGGTGCGATTATCGGTGTCCGCGGCCCGACGGCCTCGAGCGCCCGCATCCGGGCCACGAGTTCAGTGTCGACACGCGTAGGGTACACTTGGTCGCAGCTCTATGACCGTCGGTGCGCCATGCGGAAGGGAAATCTCGCCGGGAAGCGGTCTTCGATGATGATGCACCCACCGTGCAAGGCGGTGGCGGCAGGGGAGCGTTTCCTGGATGCCCTCGGGCCCTCACGCCGGGAAGGTTCCGAATTCACTCCGCTACGGCCACCGCCGCTCCGGGCGGGGCCGGGCGCGGTTTGCGCAACAGCATCAGCAGCGGAAATCCGACGATCACCATCGTCATCATTAGTTTGAAATCGTCGATATACGCGACCATCGCCGCCTGGCGGGTCGCCTCGGCATTGAGCGCCGCTACTCCTGACGGCGCGGTCAGGCTGAACGGCAGCGTAAGATAGGGGGCCCGGGCAAGCGGGTTGTCCGGTCGCAAATGTTCGACCAGCCGCGAATGGACAACCTGGGTATTCTCGGCCAACAGCGCCACGACAATCGAAATGCCGACACTGCCGCCGATGTTGCGCATCAGGCTGAAGATGGCAGTCCCTTGCGTCAGAAGCGAGCGCGGCAGGGTCGAGAACGTCACCGTGCTCAGCGGAGTGAAGACAAAGCCCAGGCCGAAACCTTGCAGCACTCCGGACGAAACGATCGGGCCCATTCCCATGTAGAGCGAAAACCCGGTCATCTGCCACATCGCGACTGCAGTCACCAACAGTCCAACCAGGATCATCAGCCTGATATCGACGCGGCCGCTCAGGCGGGCGACTGCAAACATCGCGAGCATCGTGCCGATGCCGCGCGGCGCGGTCACTAACCCCGTTGTTACGACCGGATAGTTCATCAGATCTTGCAGCATCGTCGGCAACAACGTCATCGTTCCGTAAAGGGGTATCCCAATAAGGAACATCATGACGGTACCGACGACACAATTGGGGTCCTTCAGGAGACTGCGGTTCAGAAAGGACCGCTCGGTCGCTGTCGCGGTGTGGACGATGAAGAGATAGATAGACAGACCGGCGACCGTGGCCTCGACCCAAATCTCGGTCGAGCCAAACCAATCCTTCAGCTCACCGCGGTCGAGCATCATCTGCAGCGCGCCGATCGCCAGGCTCAGGGTCACAAAGCCGAAGAAGTCGAACCCCTCGCGGTGGGGATGACGCGCCTCGTGAATAAAAATCAGGATCCCGATCGCCGCGAGAACCCCGACCGGCACGTTGATATAGAATACCCAGCGCCAACTGTAATCATCGGTCAGCCAGCCGCCAAGCGCCGGGCCGATAATCGGGCCTAGAATGACCCCCATGCCCCAGACCGACATCGCATGAGCATGGCGGTGCGGCGGATTGATCTGCAACAGGACGGTCTGCGACAGCGGTACCAGCGCCGCGCCACAGATCCCCTGCAGCAGGCGGTAGAAAACGAGCTGCGCGAGGCTCGTAGCGGCGCCGCATAACGCCGATGCCAACGTAAAGCCCGTGACCGAGATGAAGAAAACGTATTTGATGCCAAAGCGTGCCGCGAGCCAACCCGTCAACGGGGTCATGATCGCTGCCGCGACAATATAGGAGGTGACGACCCACGCGATCTGGTCCTGCGAAGCCGACAGACTGCCCTGCATATGCGGCAGCGCGACATTGGCGATCGTCGTGTCGACCCCCTGCATGAAGGTCGCCAGCATGATCGAAACGGTGATCGCGCCCCGGTTCCCTAGCGGGGCGTGGGTCTCATCGCTCACCGCTCCGCGGCTCGTGTTGTCGGGCCCGCAACCCAGGCTAACACCCTCTGGACCCGATCGAGCCAGGGCCGGCGATAGCCGGTGTCGACCTCGACGGTGGCGCTGAGCCCGGCCTGCAGCGGCGCGTTCGAGTCGAGCCGGGTAAGGCTGAGACGCACCGGCAGGCGCTGAACGACCTTCACCCAATTGCCTGTCGCATTCTCCGCCGGCAGTAGTGAGAAAGTCAGCCCGGTGCCCGGGCTGAGGCTTTCGACCCGAGCGGAAAAGACGACGTCGGGATAGGTATCGAGCTCGACCGTCGCCCGCTGACCCGGCCTCATATGAGTAAGCTCGGTCTCCTTGAAATTAGCCTCGACCCAGACCCGGTCGCTCGACATCAGCGAGAATAGCTGAGTGCCGGCGGTCACGTAATCGCCGACCTGCAGCTGGTCGACTTTCGTGACGATCCCATTTTCCGGCGCGCGGATTTCCGCATAAGTCAGGTTGAGCTCGGCGCGGTCGAGCGCAGCCTGCGCGTGCTGCACCATCGGGTGTTGCTCAAGCGGAAGATCGGGATCGCCACCGATATTGGCGAGCGCAACCGCGACATCCTGCTGCTTCGACGCGAGTTGCTGGCGCGCATTTTCAGAGGCCTGCTTCGCCTGTTCGAATTGCTGCTGCGAGGCGGTTCCGGAGACGAGGAGGCGTTTCTGCCGTTCGAACTCACGGTCCTGATAATCCGCGGTGGCCTCTGCCGCCTTGGCGTCAGCCCGCTTTTGGTGATAAGTCGCCTTCATAGCGTGAATCTGGTAACGAACCGCGGCGAGCTGTGCTTTGGCCTCCTCGACAGCGATGCGGAACGGGCGTGGATCAAGGCGAAAGAGCACTTGGCCGGCGTTTACCTTTTGATTGTCTTTGACGTCGATTTCCACGACACGGCCGGAGACGTCGGTGCTGACCTGGGTCCGGGCCGCCTGGATGTAGGCGTCGTCGGTGGACTCATAGCGGCCGCTCGAGAGATACCAGTAACCTGCGGCCAGAAGCACGATGATCGGTCCGGCCAGCATCAACGGGAGCCGCAACCGCTGGCGCAACGGACGCCGTATTCCGATAACGGCGGGGCGCCCCTTGAGGCGGGCCTGTACTGAACCGAGCCTGGATGTGTCGTTTTCGGCGGAGGTCGTCACTGCCGTCCTCCGACCCGAGACAATTCGGCCTCGGAATTCGGTGGCTGTACAGGTCCCTGGTCGTCCGGCTCGTCGAGCTCGGCAAACTCCGCGGTGAGCGGCGGAACCCGCTCCGACAAATTCGCGTGCACCCGCCGCAACAACTCCAGCAGTTGTTTGCCCTCCTGCCGCGAAAGCCCCGCAAAAGACTCGGCTCGGATCTCGTTCGAGAGGTCCAGGATACGGGCCAGGATCGGCCGCGCCTTGTCCGTCAGAACTAGGCGCCGTGCCCGCCGGTCGCCCGGCTGGGGCTGCCGCTCGATCCAGCCGTCCTCCTCCATGCGGTCGATCTGGCGTACCAAAGTCATCGGCTTGATTTCGAGCAGGTCGGCAAGACCGGCTTGGTTGATGCCCTCATTGCGAGCGAGATAGCCGAGCACCTTGCACTGCGCCCGGGTGAGACCAAGGAAAAGAAGGGCACGCTGGTTGAAGCGCCGCCCGAACAGGCGCGCAACGTCGTGAACCAGGAAGCCAAAGCTGCGCTCGAGATCTATCGTCATGGCGATACGAACATACCCACGGTGATAATAAGCCAGGGTAACAAATTTCGGCAGGCGATGCCGCACAGAATCCGCGCGGCTGACTATCCGGAATTCGATGGCTGCCTATGGATGCGCGCGGCGCCGTGCTTCAAGGCGCCCCTGGAGGGCGGTCCTCGTTATCACTCGTCGACGGCCTTCGCGAAAATCTCCTGGTCCGGAAGAGGCGCGCAGCGGCCGCCCCGCAGGACGCACTGCGGTTCTTCAGCGCAACTGCCTAACGCGCAGCGCCGGGCGGGCCCGGCGGACCAAAAGCAGCGCCGGGATCAGCAGGAGTACGATCATCATCATCAGAGCATAATCGTTGATATAGGCCACCATCGCCGCTTGCCGCGTCACCTCGGCATTGAGGGCCGCAATGCCCGACGGATTGGTCAGGCTGAATGGGATTGCCGATAACGGTGCATGGGCCACCGGGTTGTCCGGACGCAGACCCTCGACGAGGCGGGAATGCACGATCTGCGTATTCTGGATCAGGAGCGCCTCGAGGATCGAGATACTGACACTGCCGCCGAGATTGCGCATCAGGCTGCGCATCGCCGTCCCCTGCGTCAGGATGTGTCGCGGCAAGTTCGACAGCGCCAGCGTGTTCAATGGGACGAAGGTGCAGCCAAGCCCGAACCCCTGCAACAGGCCCGAGGAGATGATCGGCCCCATGCCCATCTGCAGCGAAAATCCGGTCATCTGCCACAGCGAGGCGACCGTCAGCAAAAATCCGGCGAGGATAATCAACCGATTATCGACACGATTGATCATGCGCCCGACGAAGAACATCGCGACCATCGTGCCGATGCCCCGCGGCGCGGTGACCAGCCCGGTCGTCAAAACCGGGTAATTCATCAGTGACTGCAGCATCGTCGGCAATAGCGCGAGCGTGCCGCTGAGAATGCCGCCGACGAAAAACATCAGGACGGTCCCGGCCATGAAATTGGGGCTTTTCAACAGATCCAGATTGATGAAGGAACGACCTCCGGCAGTGGCGGTATGGACAATAAACAGATAGAAGGCGACTCCCGAGACCGCCGCCTCGGTCCAGATCTCGGTCGAGCCGAACCAATCTTTGAGCTGACCCCGGTCGAGCAGCATCTGCAATGCGCCGACCGCAATGCTCAATGTCACAAATCCAAAAAAATCGAAGGACTCGCGATGGGGAGGCCGCGTCTCGCGAATAAAGATCAGGATACCGAGGCTGGCGATCACTCCGACCGGCAGGTTGATGTAGAAAATCCAGCGCCAGCTGTAGTCTTCGGTCAGCCAGCCTCCGAGCATCGGCCCAAAGATCGGCCCCAGCATCACACCGGTGCCCCAGACCGCAATCGCCTGGCCGTGCCGCTCGGGCGGGTTGATCTGCATCAGCACCGACTGGGACAGCGGCACCAACCCGGCACCGCACGCGCCTTGCAGCAGGCGGTAGACGACCAGCTGGGTCAGGCTGGTGGCGCTGCCGCACAAGGCCGAGGCCAGCGTGAAACCCGCAACCGAGATCAAAAAAACGTATTTGATGCCGAGGCGCCCGGCGAGCCAGCCCGTCAGCGGGGTCATTATCGCCACCGCCACGATGTAGGACGTCAGCACCCAGGCAATCTGGTCCTGTGCGGCCGATAAACTGCCCTGAATGTGCGGCAGCGCAACATTGGCGATTGTGTTGTCGACCCCCTGCATGATTGTCGCCAACATGATCGAGGCCGTGATCGCCCCGCGATTGGCGACAGGAGCGCGCACCTCGCTTCTCACCCGCCGCTACTCGTCGCAAAGAACTTGTAGTTCTTCATAATAAGGCTGGGTGACGGGTTCTCCAAACGCCGATCCGGCTCGCCTGATCGGCGGAAATTCGATGGCTTGCAGAATCCGCCCCATCCGCTGCATTGCGAGGCTTGGTTCCGAGGCTCGCCCGCCCGAAGAAGGCCAAGGTGCAGCAGAGCCGCGTCCCCGTTGGATGTTTTGTCTCGACCGATAGCTCGATGGAGGCTGTCAGCGGGCCGGTGCGATTGCCGGCTTGGGGAACCGCGGGAATCGGCCTACTCGTCGAGTTTCCTTACGGTTTTGACCGCCAAACGGGCGTGCCGGAACATCCGACGAAAATTCACGGTTTCACGGGAAAAGCCGCGAATTGACCAGAATTGCGCCGCGCAATCCCCTTGCTTTCAGCCATGGGGATGAGCGGCGCATCGCCGCAGGCGATTGCATCCATAGAATGTTCGCGCAATGTTCTTATCACGCGAGGCCTGTA
>JAFMSA010000677.1 GCA_017353855.1 Alphaproteobacteria bacterium | reverse complement strand
CGACCCCGCTGATGAAAACGAGCACCGAGCGCATCTTGACCACCCATGTCGGCAGCCTGCCGCGACCCGCCGGTCTTCTCGCCTTGCTCGAGGCGCGCGAACTGGGCGAAGGCTTCGACGAGGAGGCTTTCGAGAAGTGTCTGGCGGCATCGGTCGACGAGATCGTTCAAAAACAGGTCGCGGCCGGGATCGACGTCGTCTGCGACGGTGAGCTCGGCAAGATTTCCTACACCTTCTATGTCCGCCACCGTTTGTCGGGTATCTCGGCCTATCGCGGCGGCGAAGCCGACAGCCCCCCGCAGACCGCTGCACATCTCGATCTTCTCGACCATCCCGATTACATGCAGCGGCTCAACCGGGCCCGCGGCGGCACTTCCTGGTTCACGCGCGAGGCGGTTCCGTGTTGCACGGGACCGGTCTCTTACGGCGATCGCCGGCCGCTGGAGACGGATCTGAAGAACCTGAGCGCCGCCTGCGCGGCGGCCACGCCCCTCGAAGCTTTCATGAACGCTGCTTCGCCGGGCGTGCTGACGAAATTCGTGCCGGACCGCTATTACCGGGACGAGGACGCCTATGTCGATGCCCTGGCGAGTGCCCTAAAGGTGGAATACGAGGCCATCGCCAAGGCCGGCCGTATCTTGCAGATCGATGCGCCGGATCTGGGCTCGGCGCGGCACAACCAATATCAGCACCTCTCCGAGATGGAGTTTCTGCGCATCGCCGAGCGCAACATTGCAGCACTCAATCACGCGACGGCCAATATCCCGGCCGAGGCCATGCGCATGCATCTCTGCTGGGGCAATTACGAGGGGCCGCACACGCACGACATTCCCCTCGCCAAGATCCTCGCAGTGGCATTGAAGGCGCGGCCGGCCGGTCTGTCGTTCGAGGCCGCCAACCCGCGCCACGCGCATGAGTGGGAAGATCTGCGCAGCGCGCGGATCCCGGACGACAAGATCCTCATTCCGGGCGTTATCGATTCGACGACGAATTTCGTCGAGCATCCGCGGCTCATTGCGCAGCGGATCTGTCAGTATGCGGACATTGTCGGTCGCGAACGGGTGATTGCGGGCGCTGATTGCGGCTTTGCGACCTTCGCCTTTGTCGACAATGCCGTCGCGCCGTCTGTCGTGTGGGCAAAACTTGCTGCGCTGGCCGAAGGCGCGCGGATCGCCACTTCGCGCCTGCGTGGCTGAGCGCCTGCCGCTCGCACCCGCGAAGCGCTCGAAAAGCGGTCATCAGGACCACCCGGCTCACGGCGTCCGGCGTGGGCTCCCGCTTGCCGGGGATGACCGGGGGCCGGTTTTGGGGGGTTCTCAGGTCAGGCGGGTGGCGTGAGCGGCATGTTATCGATCAGCCGCGTGCGACCCAGCCGTGCGGCAACAAAGACGCGGGACGGGGCCGTCAGCTGATCGGTAACCGGCGTCAGGGTCTCGGCATCCCGGATTTCGAGATATTCGAGGCTGAACCCCGCTTTGCGCAACTCCTCGCGCCCGCTCGCGAGTTCGCAGGCGACAGAGTTTGGCCGCCGTGCCACGGCCTCGGCAATGCTCCGCAACACGCGCGCGATAGCGGGCGCTATCCGCCGTTGCTCGGGAGTTAAGTACGCATTGCGGGAGGACAGCGCCAGCCCATCGGGCTCGCGCACGGTCGGCACTCCGACGATGCGCACCGGGATATCGAGGTCGGCGACCAGCCGGCGAACGACGATGAGCTGCTGGTAGTCCTTCTCGCCGAAATAGGCGGCATCCGGTGATGACTGGAGCAGCAGCTTTGTCACGACTGTCGCCACCCCGTCGAAGTGGCCGGCGCGATGCGCGCCGCACAACACGTCGGTCAAGCCGGTGACACGGACGACAGTCGCAAACCCGGCGGGGTAGATGTCGGCGGTCGCGGGCGCAAATGCGAGATCCACCTCGGCGGAGGCGAGCAGCGCCAGATCGGCGGCCTCGCGGCGCGGATAGGAGGCCAGATCCTCGCCTGGCGCGAATTGCTTCGGGTTGACGAAAATTGACGTGACGACGCGGCCGCATTCCGCCCGAGCCGCTCGGACGAGCGCCATATGTCCCTGGTGGAGCGCGCCCATCGTCGGGACGAGGCCGATCCTGTCGCCGCCGCCTCGCCAGATCCCGATGTGCCGCCTCAGATCGGCGATCGTCCTTGCAGACTCCAACGCGGCCGCCTCACGCCTTCACCGAGCCCGATGTCAGGCCGGCGACATAATGTTCTACGAAGAAGGAATAGATAATTGCGACGGGGATCGAACCCAGCAGCGCGCCGGCCATCAACTGGCCCCAATAGAATACGTCGCCGCGGATCAATTCGGCAATAACGCCGACGGGCACGGTGCGCACCGAAGTTTTGGTCAAGAAAATCAACGCGTAGAGAAACTCGTTCTGGGACAGCGTGAAGGCGAAGATGCCGGCCGAAATGAACCCCGGCGTGCACAACGGCAGAAAAACTCGCCGCATGGTCTGCAGCCGGCTCGCGCCGTCAATGCGGGCTGCTTCTTCCAATTCCCTCGGCACGGTCTTGAAATAGCCGAGCAGCAGCCAAGCGCAGAACGGCACGAGCATTGTCGGGTAGGTCAGGATCACGGCCGTCAGCGTATTGCCGAGATGGAGCCGGTTGATCACATCAGCGAGCGGGATGAAGAGCAATGGCTGCGGAACAAGATAGATCGCCGCCACGGTCATTGCGATAAGGCCGGCACCGGCAAACCGCATCCTTGCCAACGGGTACGCGAGCATGACGCCGAAGACGAGCGAAATTACCGTGGCGGTGACCGCGACCAGCGTCGTGTTCCAGGTCCAGGTCAGGAAGCTCGTCTGCGTCAGCAGGTCGATATAGTGCTTCAGCGTCGGGTGATGAACGATGAGCGGCATGACGCGCCGATTGTAGAGTTCGGCATTGGGCTTCAGCGACGTGACCGCCATCCAATAAAACGGAAACAATGCCACCAGCAGAAAGAAGCCGACCGGCAGCCAGCATCGCACGACCCGCTCGACCCG
>JAFMSA010000131.1 GCA_017353855.1 Alphaproteobacteria bacterium | reverse complement strand
TCCGCTCCCTCGCGGTCGGTCCAGATGCGAATATCTTCGATAATCGAAGTGAGCCGCGCCTGGCGCAAATCGGCCGAGCGCGTCAGCAGGGCCAGGCGGCCGTCGGCGGCCAGGTAAAGGCCCTGAAACATGGTATAACCGCTGGTATCGTAGCCGGTCAGGTAATACATGCTCTCCTGACGGAAGATCAGCAGGCCATCGAGACCGGCCTTCGCCATGTCGGCGCAGGCCCGCTGCCGGCGCGCGGCGAACTCGTCGCAGGTGAAGTGGAGCGCCATCGGCCGGCCTACCGGCTTTCCGCGGACCGCAGCAATGTCTCGACGCGCGGGGTCCAGCGCCCGTCGGCGATCAGTCGTTGCACGTGATCGCAAATCTGGTCGAGACGCGCGAACCAAACGCCGCCCTTGTCGCGCATATAGTCGACAAGTTCGAGCACCGCCTTGAACCGCGCGAGCCGGCCAGACAGGGCCGGGTGCCACACCGAGATCCACGACGCGCCGAATTCCCAGGCTCCGTCGAACTCGGAGCGGAACACTTCCATCGCCCGCTGCGGCGCCGAGATAGGCATGCGATAGCCGAGATCACGGTTGTGGGCATAATGCGGGAAATCGTGGAGCGTCCAGTCGATCGGCAATTCGAGCAGCGAACGGTTGCTGTCGGCATCGCGCAGCGCATAGGGAATGTCGTCGCCCATTAGCGAGGAATCGTATTCGACGCCGGCGTCGAGCAGAGCGCGCAGCGAGTGCTTTGAAAAGGCGAAGCTCGGCGCTCGCCAGCCGCGCGGGCCCTTCCCGAGATGCGCTTTGTAGGAGTCGAGCCCGCGGCCGAGCCAGTACAGCTCGTCTCTGATCTCGTTCGAGCGCTCGTGGAGATAGCCGTGCAGGCCGATCTCGTGGCCATGCCGCGCCAGCAGGTCGATCTGCGCCGGGTATTTTTCGATGACCCATCCTGGCACGAAAAAGGTCAGGTGCAGCTCGCGGCGCGCGAACTGCTCGACCAGCCGCGGAATCGCGATCAGCGGGTCGTAGCGCGTCCAGGATTGCGCTGCGACGAGCGTGTCGGCGGTGTTCTTGTTATATCAGTTGAAGGCGCTGTCGGCGTCCATGTCCCAGGTCAGCGCGACGGCGCAGCGCGCGCCGTCGGGCCACGGGATCTGGTTTGCGATCATCGGCAAGCCTCCCGAAGGGTTGTGGCTGTCAGTTGCGGTTTTTGGTCAGCCTGCTCCAATCGTAGGACGGCGCGCGGCCGGGCAGCGCGGCGATGCCGTTTTTGTGGATGTATGGATGAACGGGCCGCATACCAGGCACTTCGAGCCACAGCCTCAACAGATACCGGCGGCGATCCTCCTCCGCGTCGCCGTCATCGAATGCGGTGCGCGCATGCAGCATCGTGTAATTGTTGATGAAGTACATCTCGCCCGGGCGCAGCGTGAAGTCGAGCATCAGGTCAGGCTGCTTCGTGACTTCCTCGAAACGGTCGAGCACCGCCAGCTCGACGTCGTCCATCGGCCGCCCGGCCGCCGCCTCCCCGGCCTCGACATAAGTGCGCACATAGCGCGCCGACACCTGGCCCTCGGTATTCGAATAGACAGGCACGCGATAGGGCGTAAAGGGAAGCTCGCCCGGCTGCTCCTCGCCGCGGCGGTGAAAGCTGTAGCCGCAGTACAAGCGCTCGAGAATTTGGGGATATTCTTCGAGCAGGACGTTGTGAACGGTGAGGGCGCTGGTCAGCCGCGAGACTCCGCCGCTCTGCGCGTCGCGCAGACAGAAGAGCCCGACGAGGTCGGCAGCGTCGGTGTGCGGCGACAGCTCCTGCTTGTTGCGGTAGGCGCGCGCGAGCCGGTCCTCGCGGCTGAAATCTTTTACATGGCCGAGCCGGTCGCCGAGCACGCTCTGCGACAGCCCGCACCCGAGATGCGTGCCGATCCCCCAGAAGATCATGCCGAGATCGTCTTTCGAATACGCGTCGACCGGCAGCCGGCGGACGACGACAAAACCGCGTCCCTTCTCTATTTGATGGCGGATCTCATCGATGACCGGGCGCAAGGAGGGCAGCTCGAAATGCTCGCGCCCGAGATCATCGAGGCCGAGACCGGCCGCCTTAACGCCGGCCATCGCGTGCTCGACGTCGCGCAGCTGGCTCGCCGTCAGATCGATCGTGTAATCCGCCGGCGAGGCGAAATCGGCCGGCCTCCAAGCGCTCGGATGATCGATCGGCAGCCTGTAGACCGGTGTGATCGGGTCATCGTTGGTTTTGCTCGGTTGTCGGATCCCAGACATCGTGATCCCTCCTCCCTTGCCTAGCCGGCGCCGTCAATCTGTAGGGCGCAAATCGTCGGTACGCAATCACCGAACCGATCGCAGCACCTCAACCCTCGCCGGCGGTTACGAGCCGCTGGCAACCCGGTCCGAAAGGCCGACGGCGCGACGTACGAAGTCGAAGGAGCCGGAGAAATCGAACGCGTTTAGACGGAGGGTTGAAGACCGGCGCCTGGGCGAACTGGACGAAGCTCGACCGGTGCCCAGCGTAATCCGAATTCAGCAAGTTACCAAGCTTATCTCAAAGTTGATGACTTCAACAGCTTCAACAGCGACGGGACGATAGAGGACCTCCCTGTTTCCGGCGAGCAATGATTATTCAGGGCAGCATGCAAAGATGAAGCTGGGGGACGATCGGAAAATTGAACTGGATTTGGCTTCCTCCTGATAGGATCGAGCACAACCGGCGGCTTTGTTGTTGCCAAGGCCCCTGCGGCGATTGGGCACCAGCCGGTCAAGGCATTGCGGAACGGCGCTCGGTTCTCAAGTATAGCTGCTCGCTCCACGGGTTCTGCGAGGTCGCATGACCCAAATGACTGCTCTGGCTCCGGCGCCAATGTTTGCCGGAGCGATCCCGCGCATCGATGTGGCCGGCCATCTCGCCGAGTGTCCGGAGACGGAGGCGATCTGCGGCGCAGTGAAACCTCCTTCTGCCATGCGCAGCATCGCGGTGCGGCGTAGGTCGCGCGCTTGCGCATCGATACCGGCGCGTTCGGCGATGCGCCGGAAGCGTATGTTGAATTTGCTGTATCGTACCGAACGTCCGTGATAGGTGACGATCATCAAGCTCTACGCGAACGCTCGAATCCGTTCAGGTGGGCCTGCAAAACTGCATGTACTGGCACGTCGAGCAGCGCGCCGGTTTTTTGTTGCCGCATCCGGATGGCCGAACCGGAATAGACCAGGCCATCTTGAGGACGTCGAAATACCAGAGACCCCGGAACCGCCGTACTTGAACTCGAAGAGCCAGCGCCGACACAAACGGGATGAGATAATCATCCTCGTACAGGTCCGCCATGGCCGAAGTGCATCGGCCGCTGAGCCGTGCGATCTGGGTCACGCGCCCTTTGGCTGCGCGAAGGAGCGCCGCACGTGAGAAGAAACTTAAGAGAGGCAGCAAAGCAGCTCCGCTTCTATCTACGCTCCGCTGGTCATAAACGGCCGTCTGAAATTTCGAACTTTCAACGTTGCGATGTGATACCGGCCGCCGCAGGGGCGGCCGGTATTGGCGCATTGCGCCTTAGTATGTGCGGAAGCTCTCAGAGGGAGCGAAGGAAGTTCAAAATGTCCTGCTGGCTGGACCCGGGCAAGCCGTTGAAATTCTGTACGGCCTGGTTCGCCTCCGAACCATTGCTGGAATGTGCCTGGATGGCTTGCATCAGGTCGCTGGTGCGACCGTCGTGCAGGAAGAACAGGCGCTGGCCAATGCCCCACAACGGCGCGGTGCGGAACTGATCGCCTGCGGCGTTACCCTGAACGATGCCATCGGCGAGACTGCCCATGTGGTGAAGCGCGAAGTCGCTGTATGGGTTGTAAGTGACGCCGGCGTCCGTGGTCTGGGTCTGCACGTGGCATGAGGCGCAGCCGACAGTCGCAAAGGCCTGCTGGCCGTTCGTGGTCGACGCGGTGGCCGGAGTTGGGGCCGGCGGGGCCGACTCTCGCATGAACGCGGCGAAATTCTCGACATCCGGCAGCGAACCGGATAGCCCACCTGAGCCGCTACCATTGCCATTATGTAAGTTGAACGAATCTTCGGGCGTCCCATTGAACTGGCAACCCTGGGTGGTATCGCGCTCGTTCGGGAAGTTGTAGTTGGTGACGCCCTGTTCGACGTTGTAGGCCTCACCCGCAAAGATCTGCAGGCTCTTGTTCTGCGCCTTCCAGCCGAACTTGGTGATCGTCCCGTCATTAGCGCTGTGATTGAACTGTGCGCCGGACTGCGCATTGGCGATGAGCACGGCATCGGGCGTGTCCTCGACGAGCCCCAGACCGAAGGTTGGCGTCGGAATGCGGAAGATCACATTGTTGTTGGCCAGTTCGGTGGCAAAGTCAGGTTGCGCGATGCTGCACCCCGAGGCGTCGGCGCGTCCGCTGATCGTGTAGAGGTCGTGCACGCCGCCGTCCAGATTACCCTGTATAGCTTGCTCCGCGTTGCCGTGCGTGTTCTGGAAGTCGTTGGCGCTGGCGGCACCGGATTGGTTGACAAAACGGGCCTCGCGCACCGGGCCATTGGCGGTAATGAACGAGGGCACGGTGTTCTGGGCGCCGTCCAGGGTCGACAGCGCGACCTGGGGATTGACGGCTGGGCTGGAGCCTCCCACCGCTGGCTGCGCATGACACATCGCGCAGGAGTTTCCGTTGAACCGGGGACCCAGACCGACGCCAGTCTCGTTCGGTAATCCCCCCGACACCGAGTCGACTTCCTGGAAAACTGTCTGGGCGGAGGTGAAGAGGCTCGCGGTGTTACTATCCAGACCGGGTAGCGGCCCTCCCGCCCCCGGGCTCCCGCCGCGCGGACCGGGGTCTGTCGCCCCTTGGGCTGGCGTTGTCGAGCCTGCCGTTGTCGACGTCGACGGTGACGGGGTCGTCGTTGACGTTGACGGGGTTGACGTTGACGGGGTCGTCGTCTGGGCTGACGCATGCAAGGCAAGATAGGCCGACGCCGACAGTGCGACGACCGATATCCCGGCGAGTTGCCGGAGGGTCAATCTCAATATCATAGCTTTGATCCCCTCAAACCACAGGTTTGTCATAATGAAGTGGGCACATTAACAGCGCATGTGACAATGATATGGCCAAGGTTGTTAGTGATTTGTTAGCATTTATAATGATATTTAACCATGTTCAAAGGTTTAACAGATGGTTTCTTTGAAATAATGTTTAGAATTCCTTTTTTTGTTTTATTTACGTCATCCTCTAGTTGCCTGAATCGATGGGTGCGTTGCTGACAGGAATGGTTCCGTTGAAATCGAAATTTCAAACTTTCAACGGTTCCGCGAAAGGACGACTCGGTGACGTGGCTCTCCTCCCCACGCCCCGAAATGACCGCTGAGAGCCGCTGGGGCGGCGCAGTTACCCGCCCGCCCACGAGACACCTAGTGGGCCAGGAGGCTGGTCTGCTCGCGGTGCGGCGGTGGCGGCGTCGACTTCGTCGCCATCGAGCACGCCCGCAAAAACCCGCGTAGCGCGCTCAGGATGCGCGGAGCGTTCCTAGGGTATGGCCTTTCTCTGCGGGCTCGGGAGCGTGTGATGGAGGCGTGGCGGGAGGGTTGGTCAGGGTTGCAGGTCGCTAAGGCGGCCGCCGCGAGATCTGAAAAGTTGAATGATAGCAAAATCGGCCCGCGCCGGCGGCCGGCTGATAGCCGAAACTAACCGACGTCGGTTGCGGACTTCCCCGTCAATTTTGCGGCATGCTGCCCGCGGGGGGAGGTCTCTTTTTTGCCCGGAGACGGCTATGTCAGAAACACAGTCCACACAACCTGCCGACCGCTTCCTCACCCGCCTGCACGAGTTTCACGAGTCGCAGCAAACCGCGGACGCTGCCTACGGAACCCACACCCTCGCCGAGGCCGCCGAGGCCGACCCCCTCGCGTGCGAGAAAAAGAAAGAGGCGATTTGGAACGAAGCCACCTCGTTCACCCCGGTGAGACAATGCCGGCATGATCACGGCACTCGGGGAATGCGTCAACCTGATCGACGGGGTGGAGACCCACTGCGAATGTTCAGCCCCGGTTTGTGACGTGCGAGCGATGCTGCGCGCGGTCATTCGCGGGCTGTGGGCGATGCCTGATCCGCAGGAGGCCGGCAGCGTCGTCGGCTTTGGTCCGCGCTAGCCGGAGGCCACGCTGATGCGCGGGAGGTGAGCGCACGGCGGCCACTTTTTGCAATGTAGCGAGGTTGCAAAACCGGCGTTCAATGCGGTGGCCAGTAATGGAGAGCGCCGAACAGCGCGGTGAGGCCGGCGACAGCGATGACAGCGGCAGGGATCCGCCAGTGCCGCCATCCCTGCCGACGCCGGCGTGCCGTCAGCAGCGCGATCAGAAATACCGTTCCTAGCGGTACGACATGCCGCTGCTCTTCAGCGCGGAGCGTCAGGCGGTCGGTCACGGCAGTTTCTGCAGCCGCCGACTGAATTCGATGGCGGAAATTCGGCCCTCCCAATGCGCCCTGATCGCCGCCTCGTTTAGCCTGATCCAGTCTTCGAGCTTGTGCAGGTCGTCCGCCGGCAAGCCGTCCGGCGGGTTCACCCGTATCGTCGGCGGCAAGGTCACCGTCACGGTATGGTCCGGTAGCATCCGCGGTCCGTGCACAGTACAGACCTTGATGCGCGGACCATGCCGCTCGTTGCTGCGCGCTGTCGAGCGCGCGGTATGCTTTGCTGGTGGTACCAACTGCACCCAGACGGTCATCGGCAGCCCGCTGTCGTCGGGGTAGACGCTCGCCATCACATAGAGGCCTTCCGAGATCTCGTCCATGTCGCTGGCTTTCAGCGCGCGAGGCGGAGTCGGGCGCCTGGTCATTCGCCGGCAAGGAAGCTTATCAGCCCCCGCTTGGCTGCTTGCGCGGCGTCCTCTCGTATCGCGTGCGCGGCGTGGTCGAGCGCGATCTTGATGACCTCGGTATCCGGCAGGCGGCTCGACGGCAGCTTGACCGTTCGACCATACGGCAGCGTCTTCGTGACGCCCCAGAGCCCGTGCTCAATACCGAACCGATTAAGGGTCTCGCGGCGAACGGTTGCGTAGTCGTCGAGCGCTTGGCAGCGCAGCGTGACGTCGATGCGCCGGGCACCTTCAGCCTTCAGATCGGCGCGCCGCCGCCGTTGATATTCGTCAAGATATGCATGGCGCGCCCAGAGGCGCAGCGGGTCCTCGCTCATGAAGCTGAGTGTATTCCGGAATACTCACCGCACACTACATACGTCTCATGGACCCGCACCTCAACGACGAACAGGTCGAGTTGCTGGTAGCCGAGCTCGACCGCATCACTACCGCTGTCGCCGCGCATCCAGGCGCTGCGCGAGATCCGCGCGTTGCTCAAGCGGTATCCGGAACGACCGCCATCACCGCCGCCGCAGCCGCGCCTTGAACCGCCGAGCAGGGGCGGCATCGGCTGGCGGCGGTGAGCAGGAAGTTGCATCTCGCACACACCGCGCGTAGAGCGCAGGGACGCCATGGTCGCTCACTGTCACATCCGGATCCGCGAGGTCGCTAAAGCCGAGCCGGCCACCTGTACGAGCGGCTGATGAATGATAGCCGGTATTACGAGATCTGGCGCAGGCAGAACCTCGACGCTGACCCGCAGGAACTTGAGCGGCGGTTCGTCGAGAAGAACTGGCCGAAGTGCGTCGCCTTACGCGCGAGAGCCTGGCGGAGATGTTGAAGCGTCCCGATGTCTCCGAGAGGGCCAAAGCGCAGATCACGGAGGTTTTCGCCAAGGACCAATCGCTGATCCGCGGCCGTGGATGAGATCGGAACCGGCAAATCTAACCTTTTGGTTAGATCCCACTTCGGCCTTCCTGCGGCCGCGCCCGCTGCCGCCTGATACCGGAAACCCGGAAACGACTTGCTCTGACCGTTCCGAAAATACGCGGCGGCATGCACATCGAAGTCGGTTCGGCGGCAGGCAACCTTGGTCCGATAGGCCGCCGAATAGCGCGCGCCCCCAGTTTGAAACATTAGACTGACATTTGCGCCCCCGGGGTTCTGCGGCTCTCGGAGGGTCGTAAGGGCCGCCGTGCTGTCTAACGCAATCAAAATAAGTAAATTTTCTCAATAGCTTATGTGCTTAATTCTAGAGTATGTCGGCTTCTACTACTGGCGGGCCACGGCATACCGCAATCGCTGATCGACCGGACTTACGAGGCAGCCGCACGGTTTCACACCCTGCCGATGGCGAAGAAGCTCGCGCTGAGGGTCAACGGCACAATATCGGCTATCTGCCGATCTCCGCGCGCCATCGCCGCAAGCCGCCGCGCAGGGCCGCAAGCCAAGCCAGAGTGAAGCCTGTTTCCTGCGCCGCGAGCGCACTCCGGACGATCCGGCGGTCGTCGCCAACCGGCGCTTTCACGGCCTCAATCAATGGCCCGACGATCTGCGGGCTTGCGCGCGACTACGCTCGAATATAGGCGGACCCTAGCTGGCTAAGCGCTATGCCGACGGCTGGCGCCACTCTACGCCATGGCGCTCGATTTGACGGCCGATTTCTTCGACGCATGCTTCGCCGTGCCGCAATGATCCTACGTATGTCGCGGCACCCGGTCATCGACGACGAGGACGAGACGGTCGCCAACCTGGTAGCGCACACCGATTCCGGGTTCATGACATTGCTGCCGCCCAACGCAGTACCGGGATTATCGATCCTGCTGCCGAACGGGCGGTGGATCGACGCGCCCGGAGTCGATGGCACCTTCGTCGTCAACGGCGGCGACATCTTGCATCGGATGTTCCCCCCTTCGATGGTGGATTCTTAGGTAAAACAAACCCTTAGCCATTTTTGTAGCCACTATTTTATATAGATTAGTCGTTGACAACTGGTATAAAATTCGCATATTAGTAGACACAATGTATGTCGACGTCTCCCACATTCGCCAAGGCAGCAAGACCTACACCCGCTATCTGTTGCGCGAGTCGTATCGCGAAGACGGCAAGGTCAAACATCG
>JAFMSA010000676.1 GCA_017353855.1 Alphaproteobacteria bacterium | reverse complement strand
ATGCAATTCGGCTTGTTCGGCAGTGCCGCTGCGAAACGCGGCGGTCCCGAATTCGACAGCAGCGAGGGTTTTCGCGATTTTATCGAATACAACATCGAGGCCGAAGCGCTGGGCTTTCACAGCAGCTTCGTCGTTGAGCATCACTTCACCGGATATGGACAGGTTTCGGCCACGCTCAATCTGTTGACATGGCTCGGTGCCCGTACACGCCGGCTGCGGCTGGGCACGGCCGTGATCGTGCTTCCCTGGCACAACCCCGTATTATTGGCCGAGCAAGCGGCGACCCTTGATCTCCTGTCCGGCGGACGGCTCGATTTCGGTATCGGCAAAGGCTATCGATACAATGAATTCGCGGGATTTTGCGTGCCGATGGAGGAGGCCGACGCGCGGTTCGACGAATGCCTCGAGGTCATCATCAGGGCATGGACCGCCGAGAAGCCGTTCACCCATCGCGGCAAATATTGGCAGTTCGACAACGTCGTCGTCGAGCCACCGACTGCTCAGAAGCCGCACCCGCCGATCTGGATGGGCGCCGGCGGCGAACGCTCGATCCGCCGAGTTGCTCAGCAGGGTTATAATCTGCTGCTCGGCCAGTATGCCTCGCCGGAGGACGTCGGCCGATCGATCTCGGTGTTCAGGGACGCGGTCGAGGCAAGGGGGCGCCGCTTCGATCCGATGATGGTGGGGGTGACCCGGGCCTTCTTTGTGACCGACATCCGGGCAGAGAAGGCAGCTGCGATGGAACGCCGGCTGCAGAACCGCATGCGCCAGCTGCAGCTCGCGACCCGGCCTGACGGGACGGTTCATGGCGGGCCGGACCGGGCTACCGGCGATCCGAGAACTATTAATGAGGTCAGCGCGATGTACGGCTCTCCCGACGAGATCGCACAGCGGCTCGAGACGCTGCGCGACGCCGGGGTCGGATATGTCTTGATCAACGGCGGCGGCTCGGGCGGCGGCGAGCGAGGGCGCAGGAGCCTGCGCCGCTTTGCAGGCGAGGTCATGCCGCTCTTCACCGACGCGCCGGCGCAACGGCGAGCGGGCTGATCCCGATCGCCGATAGCGGATCCGCCGGACCCATATTGATTTCCGGCTGGGGACTGTCGCCTTCAGGCGGCAGCGCAAAGTCGTCCTTCACGCGAAGGGAGGCTCGGTCATCAAGATCGCGTGGCGCGTCCCCGCTAACACCCCCAGGGGCAAGCGGTTGAAAAGCGGCGACCCTGAGGATCCCGTTCCGTCATTCCAAGAATGGCGGAACAGGAAGGTCTGCTGTCATGCAGCCCCTAAGCTTAGCCTGTCGACCCCGGCTGGAGCCCGGACGAGAAGACGGGCAAGCCGTCTGCTTTCGCTGGCGGTTCGTGACACCCCGGCACTCTGCGCCTGGCCGGGAGATTGGTCGATCGTTCAGGGATACCTGCCAATAGCGAAGCAGTCGACCATCGAGGGAATCGGGACTTCCCGACGGTCAATGGCACAGCTAGACTTAGACTGAGACTAGGGGATTTGCGCGCAAAGCGGCATCGGACGCGTCCGCACACGCCATCTACGCTCCGGTTGCCTTCTTCGACTAAATTGGGCGCTTCATGCAGCGTCCCAAAGGAACCGCCGAATGTCAGTCAGGTCACTCGATCGCCGCATCCTGCTGCCGCTTGCGCTCAGCACGGCCGGCCTGGTTCTTGGATGGAACCGAACCGGGATTGCCTCCGATGTGACGGGGCCGATTGAACAGCTCCACGCGGGCTTGATCGCAATCATGCGGGCCGGCAAGACGGCGCCCTTTCGCCAGCGTTACGAGATGATTGGTCCGATCGTCGTGCAGACCTTCGATCTCAATAAGATGTTGCGGGAGGCGATCGGTCCGCGCTGGACGTCGCTGCCATCGGATCAGCAGACAGCACTGGCGGATGCCTTTAGGCGGTTCACGGTTGCCTCATATGTCGCGAATTTCCACGGCTATTCCGGAGAACGCTTCGAGATCGAGCCCGTCGTCAAGGTGGCCGGCGGCGATCGCGTCGTGGAAACGCGCATCGCCTCGGCATCCGGGAAAGCCCGCGCTTTGGACTATCTCATGCGGCAGGAAGGCGGCGGCTGGAAGGTGGTGGACGTTTTAGCGGAAGGTTCGATCAGCCAAGTGGCAGCTGAGCGCTCCAACATGCGCTCCGTTCTTGCCGATAGCGGCGGTCCGGGACTTCTGGCCAGCTTGCGGCAAAAGACCGCCGAGCTCTCTGGGGGCATTTTGCAGTAGCGCCGCCGAAGCGAACCGGATATCACCTGCCTGCGGCCGACCGGAGTGCGATGCTGCCGGTGCGCGCTGCAGTACCGCGCGAGCCGAGACGGCCGCACGCCGACCGCCCATGCGAATTCGCTTCGGTTCGTGATGATATTTCAGCGCCTGCTCGTCGGCTTGGTCGAATCCTGCCGACGCAACGCCCTTTTGGTCGTCCTGGCGAGCGCGATCGCCGCGATTTTCGCCGGATCGTTTGCGGCGAGCCATCTGAGGATCAACACCGACACTGACGAGATGTTCTCGCCGGGTCTTCCGTGGCGCCAGCGTGCCCAGGCGTTCAAATCGCTTTTCCCACAGTTCCAGGATCTGCTGGTAGTGGTGATCGACGCCCGAGAGCCCGAGCAGGCGGAGGACACCGCCGCTGCGTTGGCTGAGAGTCTGGCAACCGATCACGAACATTTTCTGAGCGTTCGGCGTCCTGACGCGTCTCCCTTCCTGAGGAAGGAGGGGCTCCTGTTGCTCGACTCCCAACAGCTCGAATCATTGACCGAGCGAATGATCGACGCTCAGCCGTTTCTCGGCGAGCTCGCCAAGGATCCGAGCGCGCGCGGGTTGTTCGATGCGCTCTCGTTGTTGGCCACGGGTGTGGAACAGGGGCAGGTCAATCTTGCGCCCTACCAGACTGCTCTGAGAGGGTTCCATGAGGCGATGGCGAACGTTCTCGCCGGTCATCCGCACCCATTGTCCTGGGAACGGCTGCTTGGCGGCGAACTGGCCGATCTCGCCGG
>JAFMSA010000130.1 GCA_017353855.1 Alphaproteobacteria bacterium | reverse complement strand
TTGCGACCGGGTCGCTCTGGGGACGTCCGATGTGGGGCACATGGTGGGTATGGGACGCCCGGCTGACGTCCGTGCTGATCCTGTTCTTCCTGTATCTCGGCTATATCGCGCTCGTGAACGCTTTCGACGATCTGTCGCGGGGCGGCCGGGCGGGCTCGGTGCTGGCGCTCGTCGGGGTCGTCAACCTGCCGATCATCAAATTCTCGGTCGACTGGTGGAACACGCTGCACCAGCCGGACAGCATCATGAGGATGGGGGGGCCGAGGATCGACATTTCAATGCTGATCCCGCTGCTGGTAATGGTGCTTGGCTTCTCGCTTCTGTTCATGATGCTGCTGATGCTTCGCATGCGGACAATTCTGAACGAGCGCAAAGCGATGGCGCTGCGTCTTACCGCCGGGGTCGCCCCGCCGGTCCGCTCTGCGCCGGAGGGTGTGCTCGCGGCGCGGTCGGGGGCGCAATGATGGACGGCATTGCCAGGTTTCTCGCAATGGGCGGCTATGCCGCCTTCGTGTGGCCGGCTTACGGGCTCGCCGTGGCGGTCCTCGCGGGTCTTACCGCCCATTCATGGTGGCGTTACCGGCAGAGCGCAGCTGCCCTCGAGCGGCTGCAGCGGGGCCGGCCGAAGCGATGACCCGCAAGCAGCAAAGGCTGGGTCTGCTGACGATCGGTATGGCGGCCCTTGGTGGTGCCACTGCATTGGTGCTGAGTGCTTTCAACGACAACCTCGTCTTTTTTTACAGCCCAAGCGAGCTGAAGGCGAAACACGCCGCGGTCGACCGGCGGGTGCGGATCGGCGGTCTCGTCGAGGCGAAAAGCGTGTCCCGGGCTCCTGACGGGCACACCGTCTCCTTCCGGATAACGGACGGGAAAGCGGACGTTCCGGTCGTCTACCAGGGGTTGCTGCCCGACCTTTTCCGGGAGGGGCAGGGTGCCGTTGCCGAGGGAAAACTACGCACGGACGGCGTATTTTCTGCCTCGAGCGTGCTCGCCAAGCACGACGAGAACTACATGCCGCGCGAGGTCGTCGACGCGCTGAAGAAAAGCGGGCATTGGCAGGAAGGCGGCGCGACGGCAGGTGCCGCCGCGGCGCCCGGCGCAACCCCGACGAGATGACCCCGCGCAGGCTCGCATTTCTGGTGCCGGCGGTGCTCTTTGCCGCGTTGCTCGCTGCATTTGCGGTGGGTCTGAGACACGATCCGCGGCTGTTGCCGTCGGCGCTGATCAATCGCCCGGCCCCCGAGTTCACATTACCCGGTCTCGAAGATGGCGCCGCCGGGCTGACCCGTAAGGACCTCGAGGGCCGTGTCAGTCTCGTCAATTTCTTCGCCTCGTGGTGCGCTCCCTGCCGCGAAGAGCAGCCGGCACTTATGGCGCTCGCGCACCGGCCCGGGGTAACCCTCGAGGGGATCGCCTACAAGGACAGCCCCGAGGCGTCACGCCGGTTCCTCGATCGTCTGGGTAATCCTTATGCGCGGGTGGGCGTCGATCGTGACGGGACGACCGGCATCAATTTTGGGGTGTACGGCGTGCCGGAGACCTATGTCATCGACACCGCCGGCCATATCCGTTACCGGCATGTGGGACCGCTGACGGAGCAGGACGTCAAAGAGAAAATCCTGCCCTTGGTCGAGCGGATTGTCGCGTCGGCCGGACCGGCTTAAGGAATGTCTCTGAGGGAGCACCGAAGCTTCGGTGCTCCCGTTGACCGGGCGGGCAGAGCGCAGCTCCTGCTCTGTCGGGGGGACGAGGAGAACCGCAACCGGGCAGGTGTGGATGCCGACGGGGTGACGCCTCCGCTACCCGTTCCGGGCCGGGACCCCCTTTCTCCCTCGAAAAATCAGCACGAGGGCCGTCCTCGCGGTTCTGTATCGGCTACGGCTCGGGCTCGCTGTCTTCGCTCGGCACTGTCGGGAGAAAGCCGGGGAGGTCGCGCCAGCCATAGGCGGTGGTTTCGATCGCGACGCCGGCGACCCCGAGAGCCTTGCGGCTGACTTGCTGCCCGCCCAGCCGTTCGTAAAAGAACCGGGAAGGATTGTCGCGTAGTACCCAAATAATCGCGGAATTGCGTCCCGATGCAACCAGGCGTCGGAAGAGCGCGATCAACAGGCGCCGTCCGATACCTTGGTTCTGCCAATCCGGTGCCACGTAGAGGGTGAAGACCTCGCCGGTAAAATCGCGTTCGCCCCGGTTTGGCCCGCAGCTCCCAAAGCCGAGAACCGTCCCGCGCCCATCCACTGCGACACGCAGGTCGCGCGGCTCGCGCATGATGACGCCTCGCCATCCCGCCTCGCGACGTCGCACCGACAGCCCGACCAGATAGGTGGCGGGCAACACGCCGGCATAAGTCGTGCGCCACGTCTCGACGTCGATCCGGGCTATGCCGCGCGCGTCTCCCGGCCGAGCGGTCCGGATCATGATCTCACTCATCGCCGCATTGTGCCCGGTTTCGCGTGTCATGGGGAGTCGTGCAAAGGACGGCCGGCGGAGGCAGCATTCGGTTAGAATGGGTCACGTGCTCGCTCAGGGAGGGGCCGCCATGAACACCGGTTATTTCACATTGCTCGCGCAGTACAACGCTTGGGCCAATCGCCGGTTGTATGAAGCCTGCGAATCATTGAGCGTGAGCGAATACATGCGTGAACGACCTTCCTTCTTCGGTTCGCTTCATGCGACCCTCAATCACATACTGGTAGCCGATCGGATCTGGCTTGCGCGGATCGAGGGCCAGACGCCGCTGAACCTCGAGCCCGACCAAATCCTCTATGGCGACCTGGTGGGTCTTAAAATGGCGCGGCTCGCGGAAGACGAACGCATCCGGATTGTGGTTTCCGGCCTCCTGGAGGAGCGGCTGGACCAGCCGATGGAATATCGCAACGCTACGGGTGATCGCTACGAGGCCCCGCTGAGGCTTGTGCTCGGGCACCTGTTCAACCATCAAACGCACCATCGAGGGCAGGCGCACGGGCTGCTGTCGCAAACCACGGTATTGCCGCCGTCGCTTGATCTGACCGCTTTCGCGCGGCGAGGGCCCGAGACCTGAGACGCATCGGGGGCGAACGCGAACGGCTGCGACTCTTGCCCGGTGGAGTTCGCGCGCTCGCCCGGCTATGGTACCGGAATGATCCGATATCGGTCGGCCAGTCTCAGCCTGTTGATATTGCTGCTGCTTTCGACTCCCGTGGTGGGCCGGGCGGGGACACCCAAGAAGCCCGGTGCGGCTGCCTCGCGTGCCGCGAGCAGTCCGCCGGAGCGGCTCGGGAGCGCCGAAAAGTGGACCGCCTATACCTACAGAGAGAAGACCGGGAAAGTCTGCTATGTTGGCGCAGAGCCGAGCAAACGCGACCCGGCGGGGGCAAACCGCAAGCGTTCGGTCGCGATGGTGACGCATCGGCCGGGCGAAAAGGTCGCCAACGTCGTCAGCTTTGCCATGGGGTCTGCGCTCAAGGAGGGCAGTGACGTGGCGCTCGACGTCGGCGGCGCGAAATTCGACCTGTTTACCAAGGGTGACAGCGCCTGGGCGCGGACCTCCGAGCTTGACAGGACGATCGTCGAGGCGATGGCCAAGGCAAAGGACGCTGTGGTCAAGGGCACCCCGCGCAAAGGACCCCCGATGACGGACACCTATTCGCTAGCCGGCTTTGCTGCGATGCTGGCGTTGATCGACAAAGCGTGCGACGTCAGGCGCTGACACGCGCGGCTCCCCATATAGAGGCGAGCCATGCCGACTGAGACCCTTCCCCGGAAGCCTCGCCGCAGCCTCGTCGGGCTCGGACGCGAAGCGCTGGCGGCCGAGATGGCCGAGTTTGGCGCCGAACCGTTCCGCGCGCGTCAGCTCTGGCACTGGATTTACCATCGCGGCGCCGCCGATTTCTCCGCGATGACGACGCTCTCCAAACCGTTACGCGACCGGCTGGCGGGGCGCTACGACCTGTCGCGACCCGCAATCTCCCGCGCGCTGACTTCGAGCGACGGAACCTGCAAATGGCTGCTGCGCTTTGCCGACGGCGAGGAAGTCGAGACCGTGCACATTCCCGAAGAGGAACGCGGCACCCTGTGCGTCTCCTCGCAGGTCGGCTGCACGCTGAGCTGCTCTTTCTGCCGCACCGGCACGCAACGCCTGGTGCGCAATCTCACGGCCGAAGAGATCGTCGGCCAGGTCATGATCGCCCGCGACGCTCTCGGCGAATGGCCATCGCCGCGGGACGAGCGGCAAGTCACCAACATCGTGCTTATGGGGATGGGCGAGCCCCTCTACAATTACGAAAATATTGCAGCGGCGCTGCGGATCGTCATGGACCCCGAGGGTCTGTCGATCTCGCGGCGCAAGATCACATTGTCGACCTCGGGGGTCGTCCCGATGATCCGGCGCTGTGGCGAAGAGCTCGCCGTCAATCTTGCCGTCTCGCTTCACGCAGTGCGCGACGAGGTTCGTGATCGCCTGGTGCCGCTCAACCGCAAATACCCGATCGCCGAACTGCTCAAGGCCTGCCGGTTGTACCCCGGTGCGAGCAATGCCCGTCGGATAACCTTTGAATACGTTATGCTGAAAGGCATCAATGACAGTCCTGGCGATGCCCGGGAGCTCGTCCGGCTGCTGGCGGACATTCCGGCCAAAGTCAATCTGATCCCGTTCAATCCGTGGCCGGGCGCCCCGTACGAATGCTCTTCGGATGCCGCTATCAAGGCGTTTTCCGACATCGTCTTCGCTGCCGGATATTCGGCGCCCGTGCGCCGGCCGCGGGGCCGCGACATCTTCGCCGCTTGCGGCCAGCTAAAATCCGCAAGCCTCAGGCCGCGCAGAAGCGCGCGGCTGCCGCTCCCGGCGCTCTGAGCCCGGTCGCATTCCCGTCTGCGATTGGTGCCGGGTGTTGTACTGGGTGCTCGGATCCGTGCTGGCGACATATGGCCTGGTGGTCGGCGGTCTGTATGCCTTCCAGCGCCACCTCCTCTATTTCCCGGCCGGCGAGCGACCCGCGCTCGGAGAGCTGTCGGTACTTGGCGTCCGCGAAGTGCAAGTCAGGACGGCCGACGGCCTGTCCCTGCTCTCCTGGTATCTGCCGCCCGGCGATCGCCGCCCGGTAATCGCGTATCTTCACGGCAATGGCGGCCATATCGGATACCGCGCCGAGCGCCTGCGGGGATTTGCCCGCAAGGGGTATGGTGTGCTGATGCTCGAATATCGGGGCTATGGCGGCAACCCCGGAACGCCAAGCGAGGCCGGCTTTCGCGCCGACGGCGCAGCCGCGCTCGATTTTCTTGCTGGTTGCGGCATCGATCCCGACCGGCTCGTCGTCTATGGCGAGTCGCTCGGGTCGGGTGTTGCGGTCGCTTTGGCGGCGACGCGGCAGATCGGCGCCTTGGTCCTCGAGGCACCCCTGACCAGCGTCGCCGATGTCGCGCAGTATCATTACTCCTTTGTGCCGGCGGCGGCGTTGGTGCGCGACCGCTTCGACTCGCTTTCGCGAATCGGTCATGTCAAAGCTCCGATCCTGGTCTTGCATGGTGAGCGCGACAGGGTCGTTCCGGTGCGCTTCGGCCGTGCGCTGTTCGAGGCGGCGCCGGAGCCGAAAGAGCTTTGGATCGCCGCGCAGGCCGGGCACGACAACCTCGCCGGGTTCGGCGCGCTCGAGGCGGTCCGCAGCTTTGTCGACCGGCGGGTCGGCTGAAACTGGGGGGCGGAGGGACGATGGATGATTGAAGCGGTCAAGAAGGTGGTTCTCGCCTATTCAGGGGGGCTCGACACCTCCGTGATCCTGCGCTGGCTGCAGGAAACCTATCGCTGCGAGGTCGTCACGTTCACCGCCGATCTGGGGCAGGGCGAAGAGCTGGAACCGGCGCGCAAAAAGGCTGAGATGTTCGGGGTCCGGGAGATCTTCATCGATGATCTGCGCGAGGAGTTCGTCCGAGATTTCGTATTCCCGATGTTTCGCGCCAACGCGCTCTACGAGGGGGCCTACCTGCTCGGCACCTCCATAGCGCGGCCGCTTATCGCCAAGCGTCAGATCGAGATCGCCCGCCGGGTCGGTGCCGATGCCGTCGCGCACGGCGCCACCGGCAAGGGCAACGACCAGGTCCGCTTCGAGCTCAGCTATTATGCGCTCGCACCCGATATCAAAGTCATCGCACCCTGGCGGGAGTGGGATCTGACCTCACGCACCCGTCTTCTCGATTATGCCGAGCGGCATCAGATCCCGATCGCCAAGGACAGGCGCGGCGAGGCCCCGTTCTCGATTGACGCCAACCTGCTGCACGTCTCCGCCGAGGGCAAAGTGCTGGAGGATCCGTGGGTCGAACCGGAAGAGTTCGTGTTCGGCCGCACTGTCGCTCCCGAGGCGGCGCCCGACGCACCCGAATATGTCGAGATCGGCTTCGAGCGTGGCGATCCGGTCGCCATCGACGGCGAGCCGCTTTCCCCGGCGCAGCTGTTGCAGCGGTTGAACGGGCTGGGCGGCAAGCACGGGATCGGCCGTCTCGATCTCGTCGAGAACCGCTTTGTGGGAATGAAGTCGCGTGGCGTCTACGAAACGCCGGGCGGTACCATTCTGCAGGCCGCCCATCGCGGCATCGAGAGCCTGACGCTCGACCGGGGGGCAGCGCATCTGAAGGACGAGCTGATGCCGCGCTACGCCGAGCTGGTGTACAACGGCTTGTGGTTCTCGCCCGAGCGCGAGATGCTGCAGGCCCTCGTCGACAACAGCCAGCGGCATGTTGAGGGTGTGGCGCGGCTGAAGCTCTACAAGGGCTCGGCGCGGGTCGTCGGCAGACGGTCGCCGCGGAGCCTGTACAGCCGCGCTCACGTCACCTTCGAGGACGACGCCGTCTACAACCAGCGCGACGCCGAGGGCTTCATCAAGCTGAATGCGCTGCGGCTGCGTCTTGCGGCCCGGCGCGGCTAGCGGGCGCGTGCGTGCTGCGCGAGCCAGTTCATCATGATCCGGTTGAACTCGTCCGGGCGTTCGACATTGGGGAAGTGCCGTGCATTCGGGATCTCCTCGTAACGGCCGCCGGGAACGAGGCCCGCGAGCCGCCGGTTCTCGCTGGCGGGGGTTCCCGGATCCTCGGCGCCGCACGCCACCAGCAACGGGATACGCAGCGAGGAAAGCTGTCCGCTAAAGTCGAAATTCATGATCGCGGCGGAGCAACCGAGAAATCCGGCAGGCGTGGTGGCCGCGACGGTATCGCGGATCTGCTTCCACCGTGCGGGGTTGCGCGGCTTGAAAGCGTCGGTGAACCAGCGCTCCATCGTGCCGTCGGCGAGCGGCTCGAGCGAATTTGCCCGGCGCACGGTGTTCATGCGCTCATCCCACATCGCCGCCGCCGCTGACGGGCTTGCGGGCAACGTGTCGCACCACATCGCTGAGATCAGCCTGGCCCCGTGATCGATCGCAAAAGCCTGACCGATCATGCCGCCGATCGACAGCCCGACGTAATGCACGCGAGGGATCGACAGCGCGTCGAGCACACTGGCGACATCGCCGGCCAGCTCTTTCATCGTATAGTCGCCGGCGACCGGATCGCTGCCGCCATGCCCGCGCATGTCGAGGCGTAGAACCCGGAAGCCTCCTTGCAGAAGCGGCGGCACCTGCTCGGCCCAGCTGCCGCCATCCGAAGACAGCGAGTGCGTTATGCAGACAACCGGCCCGTTCTCGGGTCCTGCGAGGTCGTAGTAGAGACGCCGTCGGGTGAGAGGCAACAACATGACATGACCTCCTCGTCAGATGCGGGGAACGGGTGAGTTTACTGCAGCGGCAGGGATTCCGGCGGAGCCTTCCGAGGCGGCGCTCAGGGGATTATGACCGGGGTGCCGGTGATAACCCCGTGGGCGCGGTAAAGAACCGCATAAAGCAGCAATCCGGCGATAAGCCGCAACAGGCTGATATCGCGCCAACGCAGGCGGCTGCGGCCGCTGACGACCGCGAGGAAGGGCAGGTTTGACGTCAACGCCGCGAGGCGGGACCAGTCGCTGCCGAGCGCGAGCCGTTTTTTGCGGTCGATCAGCACCGTGCCGCCAAGCGCCAGGCCGCCCAACCCGCCGAAAAAAATCAACGAACGCAGGTCGCCATTGGCGATCGCGTGGCTGATCGCCCACAGTCCGATCGCCCACATGACGGGGTGTCGCGTCACGCGAAGAACCCCCGGCGCGGGATCGTCGGCCCTCACCGACCTCTCCATCCCCACGGTGGTCGGATTGGGTGTTGTAAAGCCGGCGATCAGCAGGACCGTCGCGAGCGGCATCACGACGACCGGGACGAGGGCCGTCCAGGTGTGTTTCGGCCACAACGGAACGGTGGATGCGTGCGAATAGGCCACCAGGAACCACGCGCCGGTCACTACTGCGGTTAGCGAGTAAACCGCGAGGAAGCCGTTCTCGCCAAGCTGATCGCGCAATGATCCGCGCAGCCGGGTGCTCGAGAGCACGACATGGCTGCCGCAGAACGCCAGCCCGGCAATAACCAGCGAGGCAAGTCCGTCGGTCATCGCGGCCGCCCTTTCACCAGCCGGGCAAGCCGGCGATCTCGGAAGTGATTTTCGCGATCAGCTGTTGCGGATCCCCGGCGACGTGCACGGCTTTGTTGCGGTTCGTAACGCCCGAGGCGATCCGGAGATCGCGGCGCGGAAGGTTCCACGCGCGAGCCAGCAGCCGCAGCAGGGCCTCGTTGGCGCGACCGCCCTCGGCTGGGGCCGTCACCGCCGCCCTGACGACCCGTCCGCCCGGCGCGCCGGCGATGCCGAGCAGACGATCCATCTTTGCCCGTGGCGCGAGGCGAACCGCCACGTGCAGGCCGCCATGCGTTATTCTCAGCGGACCCTCAGACAAGATATTCGAACATCAGGTCGCGCACGAACCACAGTAGCAGAATGAGGACCACCGGCGAGATGTCGATACCGCCGAGATCTGGTAGAAAACGCCGGATCGGCCGGAGCAACGGGTCCGTCACCCGCCAGAGAAAATCGCCGATCGTCGTAACGACGCGGTTGTAGCGGTTGAC
>JAFMSA010000129.1 GCA_017353855.1 Alphaproteobacteria bacterium | reverse complement strand
GGGCGGCCTGGACAGGTAACCTGCCGGTTCACGCACGTCTACCCGGATGGGCCGGCGCCGTACTTCACATTCCACGCTCTGGGGTCACATGGCGCGCTGTTGTCCCAGTGGCGCAGGATCAAGACCGCAGCGAGCGAGGCGCTGATTGCCGCGGGCGGCACCATCACCCACCACCATGCGGTCGGCCGCGACCACCGCCCGTGGTATGACAAACAGCGACCCGAGCTGTTCGCCGCGATGTTGCGCGCGGCCAAACGCGTGGTCGACCCGCAGGGCCTGCTGAACCCGGGCGTCCTGATCGATCCCTGATCTTTCCGGCCTTGCTGTCCCGGGCAAGGGCCGCTCGCGAATGCAGTCGGCCGTCTGGCAGCTTTCACCGTACGTTGAATTCGCCTTTGGACGAGGTAGAGTTAATCGGGGCGCTGCCCGCCAACGCCATGGGGTGGTTGCCGGTTCCCGATCTACGCGCCGATTGCCGCCGTGACTGTGATCCGTTGAATGGTGTTGCGAAAAAGCCGCAGCCTTAGTGGCAAGTAATCAGTCGAATCGCGACCGATCTGTTGCCTGAATGTCGCACTCTCTACTGTTCTGTGCGGATTCCCGGATAAGCGGTCCCGTTGAAGCAAAAACCGTTTGCCATCGGCATGGTGGAAGGCGAAGATTGGCTAACGATGGCGGCATGACCATCGTCAGACGCGTATTTTTGCGGCCGGAGGTAAGGGATGAAAAGTCGCTATCTGCTAAGCGCCGGCGCTGCGCTTGCCGTGGCGTTTAGTTGTGCTGACGCAAATGCCCAATTCGCCTTTCTGGGGGGCCCCTACCCGGTGACTTTCTACGTGGGGCCGGAAGGCGGGTGGACCTCGCTCAGCAACCACATAAACAAGGTCAGCTCGACTCCGTTTTCTGTAGGCGCGGGCGCAGGCCCAGCTGGCGCATTAACCGCAGTCCCCGGCGCCATCAGTTTGCCGTCGACATACAATAGCGGCTTTAACGTCGGCGGCCGGCTCGGTCTTCAATACGGCCCGTTCCGTGTCGAGGAAGAATACAGCTTTCGCCATAACGGGCTGTCGGACTTTGACGGTTTTACGGCAGGGAGCGGCCATCTGTTTAGCGGTAGCCGCAACGCCCATGCGATTATGACCAACTTCCTCTATGACTTCACGCTAGGGTGGCCCGTCAGCCCGCATCTCGGTTTTGGTGTCGGCGCGGTTGACATCGTCGACAGCACGACGCTCAACCCCGTTTCGATCGAAGCGCTCCACGGTAGCACACCGGCTGGGCCGTTCAGCGAGCCAGCGCGGGTTTATGGCGGCACTTTGCTCAAAGGCAGCAGTTGGCAATTCGGCTACCAGGCAATCGCGGGTATTCGTTACGACATCAACCCCCTGCTCGCATTTGACCTGGATTACCGCTACCTTGCGACCACGGAGGCGACGTTCAACAACAAGGGCGTGTTCCCGGCACCGCCTGTCGCCTTTGGCGGTACAAGATACAAGTCGGGCTACAGCACACACAACATCGTCGCCAGCCTGACGATGAAATTCGGCGCGCCCCCGCCGCCGCCGCCACCACCGCCGCCGGCACCACCGCCGCCGCCAGTCCACCAAGTCTATCTCGTGTTCTTCGATTGGGATAAGTTCACCATCACCCCCGAAGGCATGCAGATCATCCAGCTCGCAGCGAACCAGTACCATGCAGGCGGCGCTGTGCGGCTGCAGGTCACTGGCTACACAGACCTGTCGGGCCCGGCCGGTTACAACCAGCGGCTCTCCGAGCGGCGTGCGAACGCGGTCGCCACCGCCCTCGAGAGGCTCGGGGTCCCGCGCACCGACATGGCCGTCAGTGGCCGTGGCATGAACGACCCGCGCGTCCCGACGCCACGGGGCGTCCGCGAGCCGCAGAACCGCCGGGTCGAGATCGTATTCCCGTAGGACCTTGCCGACAAACTCCGGGGACCAAGGTCCCCGGAAACCGCCGCGGACAACCGCGGCGGTTTTTTTTGCCCGCACATGCCCTGCTGTATTTCCGTTGACCGTGAGGTCAGGTGGGGAATTTGCGTCGGATGAAGCGCTTTTGCAACGAGAACGGCTTTGGCGTCTGGACAGATCTCGTAATCGGGGCGTTCTCCAGGCGGCTCCGATTATTGTTACGTGCGCCGCCGCTTATCGTGATAATAATATCGAGCACATCGGGGATACAACCAACACGGTGGTGATGCACGGGTGTACTCCTCACAAGTGCTGGGAATGCAGTGAATCGTTATATTGACCAGGAGTCCCTTATGAAGGTGCTTGTCTCGGCTTTTGCATTGCTCACTTTCATCGCTGGTACGACATTGCCGATCGAATCCTACGCTCAGGCTCCCACAGGCGGCGGGCAGACGATGCCTCCGGGTAACGCGACGGCCCCGGGTAACGCGACGGCTCCGGGTAACGCGACGGCTCCGGGTAACGCGACGGCTCCGACGCCTCCAAAGACGGTTCCGACCGCCCCAAAGAAGAAGAAGTCGTCTCGATCGCACCATTTGAAAAAACCGTCGAAGAAATCTTCTTCACATCACGCCGGTGCAGTAACGCAGAAGCGCCACGTCAGCTGATCCTGGCATTCCCGGGAATCGGTTGACAGTATCGCCCCCGGCGCGCCCAGCGCTCCGCCCGGTCAAGCCGGCATCGACAAACTTGATGGCGATAAAGCGGAGCGTTTGGCCGGGCTCGGCGAGGAGACTCGCCCGCCAGTGTACAATGTTGCTTGGGTCACGAGGTCAATCGGCATCCGCGCGAAAGCGCAGCCGTGAACGTCAGCGCAAATCCATGGGGGCGGTAGTTCGAATGTGATCCCCGAAACCGTGATGTTGCGGGGGACCGTTCGTTCGGCCCGGCGGCGCGGGAATGCAGTACTGCTCCGAACGGCATTGCCTGCCAATCAGTGATGCTGCGCCGCAGACCGATGCTGCGGCATAGGCGGCAGCCGTTGTCACCGAGGACAACGTCAGGCACGGTTTGCTGTCGACCATGGGCGCCGGGGATTTCGTGCACAGCCCGGACTATCAGTTTAATGACAAGGTACTGCCGTTGGGCGCCAGTTACCAGGTCTGGCTTGCCCAAACCGTGGTGCCAAAAGACCACGGGACGGCCGGGCGTCCCTGGTTCACGCGCCAGCTGCCTGCCGCGGGTCGAGCCGCTTGTGCAGCGCATCGGCAAACATATTGCAGCAGATTACCGTCACGAAAATCATCACGCCGGGATAAATCGCGAGCAGCGGTGCAGATTCGATCAATTCCTGAGCATTGGTCAGCATATTGCCCCAGCTCGCCATTGGCGGCTGAATCCCGAGGCCGAGGAAGCTCAACACAGATTCAAGAAGAATAATGTCACCGACACTGAGTGCGGTTGCAACCAGCAGAGGCCCCACGACATTCGGGAGGACGTGCCATCGCAGAACGTGCACTGTCGATGCGCCAAGGCTTTGCGCGGCACGAACATAGTCTTGGCTCCGGGCAATCAGCGTTCCACCGCGGACCAATCGCGCGGTGGTCGTCCAGCCGACCAGTGTGGCGAGCGCGATGATGCGGAAGACGCTGACTTCCTCCGACTGGATAAATTCGCGCGGCAGGCCCAGTTTGCCGAGGTCCAATGCCGCGAGCACAATCAGAAGCGCCAGCAATGGCAGTGCTATTACTCCATCGGTGAGCCGCATCAAGACGCGATCGGTCCAGCCGCCGACATAGCCGGCGGCGAGGCCGATGATCGTGCCGAGGACAGCCGAAGCGAGCGCCGCTGCGCCACCGACCGCGAGAGAAACACGGCCCCCCTCGAGCAGCCGTAGCAGGACGTCGCGCCCGAGCTCGTCTGTACCGAGCGGGTGCTGCAGGGATGGGTCGGCTACGCGGTCGAGCAGATCGACGGATCGCGCATCCACCCCCAACACTGCGGCCGCGAGCGGTGCGCCGAAGGATGCCGCAGCCAGCAAGCAGAGCAGCACGAGCGGGAGTTTCACCTCAGCGACACTCTGGGATCGAGGCAGCAATAGGCAACATCGGCCGCGAGATTGGCTCCCATCGTCACCGCGGTCGCGAGAAGCAAAGTGGCGAGTGCCAAATTGTAGTCGTTCCCCATCACCGCGTCGAATATGAGCTTGCCCATTCCGGGATATGAATACATCGTTTCGGTGACCAGCGCGCCTGAGACAAGATTTCCGCAGGACAGCGCCAATATTGTTACGAGCGGGATGAGCGCTGGGCGCAGTGCGTGATGCATCACGACACGAGCTTCACTCGCCCCTTTCGCTCGCGCGGTGCGGATGTGATCCCGGGTCAGCGCATCACGCATCGCGGCACGGACGAACCGCGTATAAGGGCCAAGATTGATCAGCGTGAGAGTAGCCACGGGAAGAACGAGGTGTTTGAGACGGTCCGCAAGATCGCCCCGACCAGCGGTGGCTATGCCGCTTGCCGGAAGCCAGCGCAGTTCCACCGAAAAGAGCAGAATCACCAGCAGAGCCAGCCAGAAGCTCGGCATCGAAACACCGGCAAAACACAACAGGTTGACAATGCGGTCGAGGCGAGAATTCGGCCGGCGCGCGGCAGCGATCCCCAAGAGGAGCGCCAGCAAAAGAGCCAAGGTGAAACCGGCACCCATCAACAGCAGCGAGTTGACCAGGCGCGGCCGGATGGCGCTCAGCACCGGTTCGGAAAAAAGCCGCGAATAACCGAGATCGCCGGCAAACGCCGCACCCGCCCAGGCGAGATAGCGCTCGCCGAGCGGGCGGTTGAGACCGTAAGCTGCTTTGAGCCGCGCGACATCCGCGGCGCTGGCGCGCGGGTCGGACGAACGCATCAGATCGATGGGGTCTCCGGGCATCAGACCGATCAGCCCGTAAATGACGAAAGACATCAGCGCCAGCGTCACGGCAATCTCGACAAGGCGGATCGACACGAAGCGGATCACGGTTGCGTCCGTAGCGCGCTTCGCATTACGCCCCTCGCCGCCAGCCTATCCCCGGAACAACCGGGACAATGGCCGGCCAATACCGGCCCACCCTTGCGGACGGCTGATAGCCCGTGAAAAGCGGCACTGAAGGCCGGCGAAGGGAAGTGCTCTCGTCACTGTTCGGGTTTCCAGTCAGTGATCCACAATGTACTCGGATACTGGTTCCCGGTAGGCCGTACACCGGACAGCCATTTCGGCAGAACAAAGACAGAAGATCGGAAATACAGTGGCAACGAAGGCAGTTCGGTCGCATACAGCCGCTGCAGCTCTGCCCAGAGCGAGTGGCGTCTGGCGGGGTCGAGTTCGACTTCCAGCGCATCGAGTAGCCGATCCGTCTCGGGGTTATTGAACCCGGAAAGGTTCTGACCGGCAAACGAGTTGCCCGGACCCGGGATCTCCCTCGAGTGCAGAATCGAGCGGGGCACGTTCTCGGGAGAACTGATCCAGGCATACATCGCGAGCTGAAATTGGCGATGCCGCAGCGTCTGGCCAAAGAGGACGCGCGCGGGCTCGTTTCTCAGACGCACTTCGACACCGATGCGACGCCATTGGCTCTGCAAAACCTGTTCGACGAGTTCGCGCGAGCGGTTACCGGCCGTCGTCATCAACTCGAGTGTCAACCGGTTGCCGTTTGCATCGATCCGCGGTCCGTTTGCCTGCTTCCGCCAGCCGGCCGCTTCAAGCAATGCTGCCGCGCGCTCCGGGTCATGGCGGTAATGCGGCAGATCGGTTGAGTATCCCGAATCCAGCGGGTTGACAAAGCTGTCCGCAACCGGCTGCTGACCGGCAAACAGCTGGCCGGTCATCGCATCACGGTCGAGCCCGAGGATCAGCGCTTCGCGCACCCGCCGGTCGGCGAGCACCGGACTGTCCAGGTTGCAATCGACGTGCTCGTAGACAAGGCTCGGCTTGTAGACGATCTGGTAGGCGTCCCGGTGTCTTTTTTCGAACGCGATAGCGTCTTCGAGTGGAAAGCCCAGCTCGCCGGCAACCATATCGATCGTGCCGGAAAGCAGATTGGCCTCAAGCGCGGCGGTGTTCTCGATTGCGCGGATCGTCACCCGGCGAAAGTGCGGCTTGGGTCCCTGCCAGCTGGGGTTAGGCTCGAGCGAAATATGAGAGCCGGCGGCGATTTCGCTGATCCGGTATGGTCCGTTATAGAGACCGGGATTGGTCGGGTCGTTGTCGTAGCGGGTTCGCACCCGGTACTGTGCCGGCTCGTTGAATGCACTGCGTTCGAGATGAGCGGGCAGCAGCACGAAATCGTTGATCGCCGCGTAATCGAAGGTGAGCTTATCGACCCGCAGCGTGAAGGTTTTGTCGTCCTTGACGGTAATATCCGTAATGCGGCGGTAGAGCTCGCCATTCGCGACGGCACTGGCGGGATCGCGTCCCACCTGATAGGTGAACAACACATCCTCGGTGGTCACGGGGACACCATCGCCCCAACTCGCATCGGGTCGGATCGTGAAGGTAAGATCAATGCCTTTCTTGCCATCGGGCAGATCGACCGGGACGGCATCTCCGTCTTCGATTGACGGGAGCTTCACGCAGAGCAAGCACACAAGCTTCCAATCGGCGTCGTAAACGGTAAACGGGCGAAGCGTAGCGCCGAGCACATAACTCTTTGCCGCCATTGCATCGATATTGGGGTTTAACGTTGACGGAAATTGCGTGATGCCAATCGTCAGTTCATCCTTTCCGGCGACGGCCTGGCGCTGATCCGAAAGCAGGATCAGGCAAGCCGGGATCACCAAGCACCGGATTGCCCACCCCCACCTGGTGGAACGCAGGGAATTCTCGCTCATTCGGTTCCCCGTTGGCACACTAGACTACCCCCGCGCTTGAAAAGCCATTCTCATCACTATATTATTGCAGCTGGCTGATTGCGTTACGTCTTGGGAAGATGATGGCATCTCCAGTGTTAGCGTGCGGATCGACGAGCTGCAGCGCACACAGACAATGGGATGAGTCGTGGCAGGCGAGGCATCTTTGCCGGCATTTCTGCCTCTCGGCAACCGAATGCGGGTGCTTCCGTCCGGGCGGCGATGATTGCGCGGGCGTCGTCTTTGGAGTCCTTCTCAACTCTCGTCCAGAGGATTAAAGCATGAAACATCTCCTGACCGGCGTGGCCGCGGTCGCCGCTATCGCGTTCGCAGCGCCAGTTGGCGCCCAGCTCAATCCGTCGGCTGGCCATATGATGGGTCAGCCGGGCCCAAACCCCGGCGGGGCAGGGCCCACGTCACGCAGCGCCGGCCAGACAGCAGCTCCTCCGCCGGCTGCCGCAACGGCGCCGCCGTCAGCGTCCGATACGAGCTCGGCGATGCCGCCAAAGCACCGGCACCCGCGCCACGCTGTCTCGCACCGCAAGACCGCACCCCATCGTCAGGGCAAAGCCGCGCAATCGAACGACAGCTCTGCCAACCAGCTGAACCAGGAAGAGCTCGCCAGAGTGCAGGCAGGGAACTTCGAGAATCCCGCAGCTCCCGCTGCCCCGGGAATGGCGCCGTCGCCGGAGTAAGAAGGCCGGTCCCGGCCCTTCGGCGCAGGCACCGTACCGCCGCCGCGGGTCAGACGGGCCTCAGGGCATGAAAGAGGGGGCTTCGCGCCCCCTTGTTCTTGCCGGGCGAGGCGCCTCACGCGTTTGTTACTGGTTTGCGCAGGCGGGCCACTCGCTCCATGTCTTTGAGCAGATCGTGCAGTGCCTGATCGGCCACATAGGCCACCTTGGCGAACGCGCGGAGAAAGCTGTCGGTGCGGGGCAATTGGAAGAGCGTCTCCTCGCCGTCCGGTCCTTTTGCCGAACTGATCAGGACGACATTATCGAAAGGCTGAATGGTCAGTTCCTCGAGGGCCTTGCCGGGACCGGTAACGTATTCGACGACACGGCAGCGCTGGGAACTCCGCACCTCCTCGACGATCGTCATTCGATAGGAAGCGCGGGTTGTTGCCGCCTCGATGAGGGCCCGCGCGAACGGTCGCAGAAAGGTTTCATCGAACCCCAAAATGGCCGTCGGGCGCTCTTCGCTGACGGACGAACGGATCTCGAGCGCGGTCCATAGAGAAGCTCGCCCATCAAAATAATCGGCCGAGGCGAGATCGAGATTAATCGAGTCGATCGGCATCGGCGGCGAGATCGACCGCGGCGACAGAAATGCAAAACACGCCGGCTCCCGCTTGAGGGAAATGTTTGTCGTTGCTTCGAGGTTCCTATCGGTAATTGCTGGTGTGTCAGCCATGACGAACCTCGATCCGGAAGGCGGGATATCAACACCCCTCGCATATCTCTTGCCGAGCGTAACCGCAAGAGAACCGCCGCTTAAACTACGCGTCGATAGTCTGTTCAACGTGAGTTTGTCAAAACGAAACTTCGTTTTGTAGTGAATCTGCGGCCATTAGCCGCGAGCTTCAGACCGGTTCTTGCTTATCACAGTAAATCCTCAGGATCGCCGTCGCGATCCGGCAACCTCGGCAGAGGGTCACCCGAGAGAGCAATCGACGAGCGCCCCAATGGGGATTGATAACCAACGCACGTTTGCCGGAGCCGAACACTTGCCGAGCGCTCTAGGCACACACCTTACGCGTCGGATTGTCGCTCTATCGCCTCCTCAGCGGCCAGCCACTCGACTTCCGCCTGTTCAATCAAACGCACCAGCTCGGCACGTCGCTTGAGAGCCTCCGACACTACAGGCCCCCTGCCCTTCGCGACTTCATGCCCGCTCAGCACGCGATCGAGCGCTTGTCTTTCTTGCGTCAGGCGGGAATGGGTCTCCTCGGCGTGGCGAGCGGTTTGCCGCAGAGGCTCCAGCTCCCGTCGGCGCTCGGCGGCAACGCGGCGCGCTGCGCGGCGGGTGCCGCGTCCCGGATCGGGCGATCGCGCTGTGCGGCCTCCGCTGCCATCGAGCACTAAACGCTCATAGTCTTCGAGATCCCCCTCGAATGGCCGGGCCGTCCCGTTGGCGACGAGCCACAGCCGGTCGGCCACGAGCTCGAGCAAATGCCAATC
>JAFMSA010000128.1 GCA_017353855.1 Alphaproteobacteria bacterium | reverse complement strand
TTGCGGCCGGTAAAATAGTTGTCGACGCACAAGACGTCCTCGCCCCGCGCGACCAGCCGCTCGCACAGATGCGAGCCGAGAAACCCCGCTCCGCCCGTGACGATGACGCGCTTTCTGACAGAACTCATCCCGGAAGACCTCAGACCAAGATCGGCAGGCAAAAGACGGGCCTCTGCCGCTGCTCAGGCGAGCGCCCGCAATTCGGCTTGGGGTACCGATCGGGACGGCCGGCCGATGCTGACATAGGCCAGCCCCGCCGCCGCCACCTCGGCAGGCTGATAGATGTTGCGCAAATCGATCAGGAGCGGCTTCGCCAGCAGCCGTCCGACGCGGACGAGGTCGAGCGCACGAAATTCATTCCACTCGGTAAGCAAGATCAGCGCGTCGGCGCCGTCCATCGTCTCGTACGCGTCACGGCAATAGACGAGATCGGGCATCAGCTGGCGGGCTTCGGCCATCCCTTCAGGGTCGAAGGCGCGGATAACCGCGCCTGCCGCGGCAAGGCGCGGCAGGATCTCGAGGCTCGGGCTGTCGCGCATATCGTCGGTATTCGGTTTGAAGGTGAGCCCCAGTACGGCGACGGTCTTGCCGGCGACGGCGCCGCCACAGGCGGCGATAATCTTCTCGGCCATGCGGCGCTTGCGCGCCTGGTTGACCCGCACCACCGTCCCGACAATCTCCAACCCCGCATCAGCTTCGCTCGCTGTGCGCACTAGCGCATTGCAGTCCTTGGGAAAACATGAGCCGCCAAAGCCCGGTCCGGCGTGCAAAAACTTGCGGCCGATCCGGCCGTCGAGACCGATGCCCTTTGCAACATCCTGGACATCGGCACCGACTCGTTCGCAGAGATCGGCAATTTCATTGATGAAGGTGATCTTGGTGGCAAGGAACGCATTGGCCGCGTATTTGATCAATTCGGCAGTCTCGATATCCGTGAACAGCATCGGCGTCTCGATCAGGTAGAGCGGCCGATACAGTTGACCCATTACCGTCCGGGCCCGTTCGCTGTCGGCGCCGATAACCACCCGGTCGGGACGCATGAAATCCTCGATCGCCGAGCCTTCGCGCAGAAATTCCGGGTTCGAGGCAACGTCGAATCGCCCGTTCGGGCAAACCCGGCGCAATATCGCCATGACCTGCCGCCCGGTGCCGACCGGCACCGTCGATTTGGTCACCACCACCGCATGGCTGGCGAGCGCCCGGCCGATCTCCTCGGCCGCGGCAAAAACGTGGCTGAGATCGGCATGGCCGTCGCCGCGTCGTGACGGTGTGCCGACCGCGATGAACACCGCGTCCACGCCGGCGATCGCGGGCTTGAGATCGGTTGTAAACGACAACCGTCCCGCCGCCGCATTGGCCGCCACAAGCGCCTCCAGTCCCGGTTCGTAGATCGGCATCTCGCCGCGCCGCAGTTGCGCGATCTTTGCCTCGTCCTTGTCCACGCATACCACCGACACCCCGAACTCGGAGAAGCACGCTCCCGAGACCAAGCCCACATACCCTGTCCCGATCACCGCTATGCGCATCGGTTTAAATCTCCTTTAGAGAGCCATACTCTAACGGACCACCGCCACATATCATGCGGTCGGGGGGATACTTGTTTGGGCGACCGCCCGTCACGGTATGCCGTGTCGCCCGCCCTGCCCGACATCCTGCTTCCTGACGAGCGCGCACGAGATGAGCGCCCGCCCATAGGGCACTGTGCGACGCTTGCGCTCCTTGCCCGGGCTGCCGAGCGGCGTTCGAGCAAGACCTGTTTCCCGGGGCCGGTCTGCCGTTGCGGTTGGTCTTGAACTTCCCGGTCAACCTAGTCTCCGGTTTCCTTTCGACTTGGGCTGTTGGCCCTCTGGTTTCCGGCGTCGCGCTCGGAAGCACCCGAGGCCATCAACGGCTCCGGTCTAGGCGGTTTATGGATGAGGGCGCCCGCCGGTATCTAGCATGCGCGTGCACCGCGGTCCAAGCTGACAGAAAGGCTGACGGGCGGCATGCCAACCCAGCTCGCTGGCATTATCGACTGGGCGAGTCCTGAATAAACCTTTGTTATGTGGCATGTTGAGAGCGCCACACAGCTTGTGCCTGAGACGAGTTGGATCCAGACGACGCCGCGACAATGGGCGCTGCCTTTGCGCTGCTGGCGACACTGATGTGCCGGCCGTCGCCGGCGATGCCACGTCCGGCGAATGGACCTGGCGCATTCCGTTTCTGATCTCCGCGATCCTCGTCGTGCTGTCTGGTGACATCCGGACTGACGACCAGCCACTGTATGCGCGGCTCACGACCGAAAGCAAACCCTGCCGCAACTGTATCACACACCTACACCAACTTAGCCCTGAGCGTGGCTCTCTCTATCTTTGTCTTCTTCGCCTGGCTCTCAGACTATCCCGGCCGACCCACATCATGACTTGGGCTTCGCGCTGGCAATACTGCCTTATTGGCCGGTCTTCACGTGATTTAACAGGAGGGGATGGTCCCGCGATGCTGACTTCGGTTTTTACGTGGTGATTCTGGTAACGATGGTTTAGGGGCGGTTTGCGGCTCAGTAGTCTCCCTCAGAGCATTTCACGACGATTGGGTACAGCAGCCCTCCGAGATGCCTGCCGTCTGCACGCTCGCCGTGACGAACTGCCTTGGGCGGGGCCTCGGCCAGCCCGCGGCTTCCGGCCAAATTAGCGCGCTGTTCTGCGGAGAACCAAAGCTCAGGCTTGCGACTTGCTCACGCTCAAGACCGCACTTATCCGGCCAGGGACGGGCTCATCGAGAACGTGATCGTAAAGTGCGTGGAGCAGCTCTTCTCCATGCGTTCGACCTTCGAGGAAATCTTTTATCCGGGTTTGAACACAAGCATTCGGCGTCCCCGATACGAGAACACCGCAACGGCGGATCACCGGCGAAACGGGAATTTTGCTCGCATATTCAATCATTTCTCACCGCGGCCAATTTCAAACCCAATTCGCAGGGTTCGTAGCGTTCGGTATCTCATCTATTAATAACGGTAACGGACCGTAACAGGGAAGCGTTCCGCACCGCAATGCAGATTTGGCATGCGTAAGATGCATGGGGTGCTTCGGCACTTGCGGGCTTCCCCGTGAGGTCGGGCTCACGATACTGCTCAGTGAGCATTCCCGGCGCTCATGTCCGAGGCTCAATCCTGTAGAGAACGCGCGAAACCCGCGCGCCAGCGCCTTCCGTCGCGCGATCCCGCGGCGGGCATCGCACTCGCGTCGGCCGGCGGGAGCACACACCAGGCTTGAAGAATGGCGCTTCGTATTCTTCCGCGCAGCCGAGGCTGCTCCGCAAAGTGCTCGCCGCCGCAGGGCCTCATGGCCACGATGGGGCAGGAACCGCACCGGTAAGTCACGTCTGCTCGGGCACGCGCGAGGGTCGCGCGGGCGCTCTGGTGGCTGCCGCAACGCCTCGAGAGCAGCGGCAAGCAGGTCGGGAGGCAAAACACGCGCGCGCTCGCTGTCTCACGAACACGCAAATCTCGCAAATGCCAAGATTGCCGATTCCTGGTCCGGCAGGACTTCGGATCCTCTATTTATTTTCTTTTGCAAGGACGCGCGATGCTCCCTTATGTCGAGCGCTTCCGGACTGCTGATGGGCCCCTGTTCAACGGCGTGGCAACATTCCGCCGAGGTCTCGCCCGCCGAACAGGTGAATATGAAAATGCGCCACCTCCTGGTGTGCTGCGGGCCCGGTGTTGGCGAGGATGCGATAGCCGGTCTCGGCCACCCCTTGCTCTCGCGCGATACGCCCCAGCGCGCGCATCATTGCGGCGATCTCGGCGTCCGAGGCTTTCTGCGAAAAATCGTCGGCCGATGCGTATTCCCCCTTGGGGATCGCCAGAATATGCGTCGGCGTCTGCGGGTTGATGTCGTGGAAGGCGAGGACGTGCTCGTCCTCATAGACTTTTTTGCACGGGATCTCGCCGCGTAGGATGCGGGCGAAGACATTGTTGCGGTCATAGGCCATGATTCGCCCCTTCTCGGTTCGGTTCAGAGATTGGCCCGTGCGCGCTTTTCTTCGATCCCGCTAATGCGCTCGCGTCGCGCCAGCTCGGCTGCGACGTCTCTGGGGGAGATCCCCGCGGCGGCCCACAGCACGAGCAGATGATAGAGCAGGTCTGCGCTCTCCCCGACGAGAGCCGACGGGTTCTCTCCGACGGCCTCGATAACGGCCTCAATAGCCTCTTCGCCGAGCTTTTGCGCGATCTTGGCGCGACCTCGGGCAAACAGTCGCGCCGTATAGGAGCTTTGCGGGTCAGCGTTTCGGCGCGATTGAACGACCTGCCAGAGCCGGTCGAGAGTTGGCCCCAGCTGCTCCGCCTTCGCGCTCATCCGTGTTTCCCGGCGCAGACCGCGGCGTTCAGGGTAGCGAGCCGCCCGTCCCTTACGCTTAATCCCAGGGATTTCCGCGCGTATGCCGGCAAAACGCTGTTTGAGGGTCCGGGGTGGCGGTTCCTGCGGAGAGGCCGCAACGGAAAACGAAGACCGACAAGCGAACACGCGCGATGGATCCCCGCGTTAGGGCGATAAAGCCACCGCGATCGGCGAAGTCGTTCCTCGGTCCGTCCTGCCGCGAGGCGGCGGCCGGAAGGTCGAAAGGAACTGTCAGCGAGGGGATCGGATTGCATACTGTCTCCGGGCGCCCCCGGTCGGCGGGGATGCCCCTCCTTATCGATGGGGAAGATGTTGACACTCAAGCCGCATCGGGATGCCGCAGGCAGCGAGATGGGCTTTGGCCTCGCCGATCCGGTAGGTTCCGAAATGAAAAATCGAGGCGGCGAGCACCGCCGTCGCATGTCCGTCGCGGATGCCCTCGACCAAATGGTTGAGCGTGCCGACGCCTCCTGACGCGATCACCGGAACACGCAGCGCATCCGAGACAGCGCGCGTAAGCGGGATATCGAAACCGGATTTCGTTCCGTCCCGATCCATCGAGGTCAACAGGATTTCGCCGGCGCCGTAATCGGCGAGCCGGCAAGCCCATTCGACCGCGTCGAGGCCTGTCGGCCGGCGGCCGCCATGGGTGAATACCTCCCAGCGTCCGGCAGGCACGGCTTTGGCATCGATCGCCGCGACAACGCACTGGCTGCCGAATTTCTGTGCCGCCTCCCGCACGAACTCGGGGTGCGCCACGGCCGCAGTGTTAATCGACACCTTGTCGGCGCCGGCAAGCAGCAGACGCCGGATGTCCTCGACGCTGCGGACCCCGCCACCGACGGTCAGCGGCATGAAGCATTCTTCCGCCGTCCGGCGGACCACGTCGTAAAGCGTGTCGCGATTTTCCGCGCTGGCGGTAATATCGAGAAAGCACAGCTCGTCGGCGCCTTCGCGATCGTAGAACCGCGCTTGCGCAACCGGATCTCCGGCATCGACGAGATCGACGAAATTCACGCCCTTGACGACCCGTCCGTCCTTGACGTCAAGACAGGGGATGACCCGCATCTTCAGCATCGGTGCTCCGCTACCAAGCGCAACGCCTCGGCCGGGTCGACCCGGCCGTCGTACAGCGCTCGGCCGCAAATGACCCCGGCAATCCCGCCCGCCTCGCGCATCTTCAGCGCGGCGATATCGGCAAGCGAGGAGACCCCGCCCGACGCGATCACCGGGATCGCGACGTGCCGGGCCAATTCACTGACTGCCGCGACGTCGACCCCGGTAAGGGCGCCATCGCGAGCGATGTCGGTGTGAACGACCGCCGCCACTCCGCAATCCTCGAATCGGCGCGCGAGCTCGATGACGCTCAACTCGCTCGTCTGGGCCCAGCCTTCGACCGCGACGCACCCGTCGCGCGAGTCGATGCCGACGGCCACCGCGCCGGGATGATCGGCGGCGGCGCGCCGCACGAGCGCGGGATCGCGCAGGGCGGCCGTGCCGAGGACGACCCGATCAATGCCGAGGGCTAGCCAGTCCTCTATCGCATCCCGATCGCGGATTCCGCCGCCAAGCTGGATGCGCAGATCGACCGCCTCGCGAATCGCCCTCACCGTCCGGCCATTGACGGAACGCCCCGCGAATGCGCCGTTCAGGTCCACAACATGCAGCCAGGTGAAGCCGGCATCGGCGAAGCTGCACGCTTGGGCAACGGCATCTTCGTTGAAGATGGTGGGATGAGCGATGTCGCCGCGGAGAAGGCGCACGCAGGCGCCGTCCTTGAGATCGATCGCGGGGAACAGGATCACGATGGCGCCGGCTCGTCCTCAAGGAGCTTGAAATAATAGTGGCCCGGGACGACCCCGCCATCAACCTGCGCATATGCGGGATGGGTGCCCCACCGCCGGTACCCCAAATTCTCATAGAGATTGATCGCGGCGCGCTGTGTGTCGCGCAGATCAAGGTTGAGCACCGCAAGGCCTAATTCGCGTGCGAGGCACTCGATTTCACGCACGATACCACGGCCGAGACCCCGTCCGCGCGCCCAGGGCGCGACGAAGGCGCTGGTCAAGCTCCCCGCGAAGGCCTGGGCTTCATTATTGCGCGGCGCGCGGCTCAGCTGCGCCGAGCCGGCGATGATGCCGTCTAGCCGGCCAACGACGAGCCGGCGCTCCGGGACCAGCAGCACCCCTTTCCAATAATTCTCGAGCACCTGCCGCGGCGGTGGTTTTAACCAACCGAAGCCGCCGCCCTCGGTAATCGCACTCTCCGTCGCCTCGCACAGGTCGTCGAGATCGGTGCCCGAGAATTTGGTCAGCCGATCGACCGATTTCGTTCCGGCAATTTGCGTGTCGCTCATGGATGCCAACGCAAGAAGTTTGCAATAAGGCGCAGGCCCGCCTGCTGGCTCTTTTCGGGATGAAACTGAGTACCGGCCATATTGTCTCTCCCGACAATCGCCGCAAGCTGCCCGCCGTAATCCGTAACGGCAACAAGCTCGCCCGGTCGGGTTACGCGAAAGTGGTAGCTGTGGACGAAATACGCGTGGGTGCCCGGGGGCAGCCCGGCGGTCAGCGGATGGGGCGCGCGCGGTTCGAGTTCGTTCCACCCCATATGCGGGATTTTCAGACCGGCGTCGTGCGGGTCGACCCGGACCACCTCGCCTCCCATCCAACCCAGGCCCTCGGTCGTTTCGAATTCGCGCCCGCGTTGCGCCATCAGCTGCATGCCGACGCAGATGCCGAGGAACGGGCGTGCGCGGACGATGACCGCCTCGTGCAACGCGTCTTCGAGGCCGCAAACCGCAGCCAGACCTCGTCGGCAATCGGCGAAAGCGCCGACCCCCGGAAGGACCACGCGATCCGCCGCGGCGACCGCTTCGGGCGCGCGGGTCACGTCGATCGCGGCCGGGATCTCATTCTCAGCGGCAGCCCGCTCGAAAGCCTTGGCGGCGGATCGCAGATTGCCCGAGCCGTAATCGACGATTGCGACGATCATCGCAGGCTGCCGCCGAGGACGCCCTTTGTCGATGGGATGGCGCCGCCCCGTCTGGGATCGATCTCGACAGCTTGGCGCAGCGCCCTGGCGAGCCCCTTAAAACAAGACTCGACGATATGGTGGTTGTTCTCGCCATAAAGGTTTTCGACATGCAGCGTCACGCCTGCCGATTGGGCGAAAGCGTGAAACCACTCCTTGAAGAGCTCGGTGTCCATCTCCCCGAGCTTCTGCCGGGTGAAGCCGACCTTCCAGATCAGGTAGGGCCGGTTCGACGCGTCGAGACTGACCCGAGTTAGCGTCTCGTCCATCGGAATGACGGCATGCCCGTAGCGGGTGATCCCGGCGCGATCGCCAAGAGCACGCGATACGGCCTCGCCGATGACATAACCCGTGTCCTCGGTCGTGTGATGGAAGTCGATGTGAAGATCTCCCTCCGCGTGCAATGACAAATCAATCAGACTGTGCCGCGCGAGCTGCTCGAGCATATGGTCGAGAAAGCCGATACCGGTCGAGACCTCGGCAGCGCCGGTGCCGTCGAGATCGACGCAGCCGCGGATGCGGGTTTCCTTCGTATTGCGTTCAACAGTCGCTGCCCGCGCCATGATCACCTCTGTACCGAGCTCGCGGTGGCGTCTTTCTAACAACTCCCGCGCGCCGTTTCCATAACCGGCTCCCGAGCCCCAAGCTTGACCCGGCATCCGGCCGACTTACATCTCAGTCTCCCGAAAAACGATTTACATCTGGGTTTTTCGGGAGTTCCTTTTGCCGCGGGTCGGATCCCTAACAGACACATGGATCATTCTGACAACACGGTCTGGCGCGGCACGACGATTCTCAGCTTGCGCAAGGGCTCGCAAGTCGTGGTCGCCGGGGACGGCCAGGTCTCGATGGGTCAGACCGTCGTCAAATCGAACGCGCGCAAATTGCGCCGTCTCGCCGGCGGTTCGGTGATCGCGGGGTTCGCCGGCGCCACCGCTGATGCGATCACGCTGTTCGAGCGGCTCGAAGGAAAGCTCGAACAATACGCGGGCCAGCTTACCCGAGCTTGCGTCGAGCTCGCCAAGGATTGGCGCACCGATCGCTATCTGCGTCGCCTCGAGGCGATGATGGCGGTCGCCGACAAAAGCGTCTCGCTGATCTTGTCCGGCACCGGCGATGTGCTCGAGCCGGAAGACGGGATTATCGGCATCGGGTCCGGCGGAGGCTATGCGCTCGCCGCGGCGCGGGCATTGATCGGCATCGATGGTATCGACGCCGAAGAAGTGGCGCGCCGCGCGATGATGATCGCCGCTGGCATCTGCATTTATACGAACGACAAAATCACCCTGGAAAAACTGGAGTACTGATTGCCCGTTGCTGCCAGTTGCTCTTCCAGAGGCAAATCCGTCATCGCCGGGCGCAACTCGACGTTCCACGCCGCGCCTGCGTGTCTGCGCCGCGCGACGGGCCGGGTCACCGCCGGGGACGGTCGGCGGCGGGCCGGCCGCGCGAAACTCGGCATGACCAGGGAGGCAACGCCAAGAAAATACGACAGCTGTCTGGATCCCTTATGACCTCCTTCAGTCCGCGTGAGATTGTCTCCGAGTTAGATCGCTTTATCGTCGGCCAGCACGAAGCCAAGCGTGCC
>JAFMSA010000127.1 GCA_017353855.1 Alphaproteobacteria bacterium | reverse complement strand
CGACAACCTGGAAGCGGGTGTTCGGCGAGGCCGCCGCACTGGGTGTCCTGCAAGTGCATTTCTCGGGGGGAGAGCCACTGGTTCGGCGCGATCTCGGCGAGCTCGTCCGACATGCGGCGGGCGTCGGGCTTTACGGCAACCTGATCACGTCGGGCATTGGGCTGGATGCGGACCGACTGGCCGGACTGGTCGAGGCCGGGCTGGAGCACGTGCAGCTGAGCGTCCAGGATGCAGATCCGGCATCGGGCGACCGGATCGCGGGGCTCACCGGCGCGCAGGAAGTCAAGCGCCGTGCCGCGCGGCTGGTCCGCGAGGCCGGGCTGCCTCTGACGGTGAACGCCGTCGTGCATCGGCAGAATCTGGAGCGCCTCGACGAGATCATAGACTTGGCAGTAACGCTCGGCGCCGACCGGCTCGAAGTGGCGCATGTCCAATATTACGGCTGGGCGCTGCGCAATCGGCCGGCCTTGCTGCCGAGCCGTGACCAGCTCGACGAGGCAACCGCACGGGTCGAGGCCGCGCGTGCCCGCCTCGCCGGTGTCCTTGTGATCGATTACGTCGTGCCGGACTATTACGCCCATCGCCCGAAGGCTTGTATGGGCGGGTGGGGCCGACGTTTTCTCAACGTGACCCCTGCCGGCAAAGTGCTGCCGTGCCATGCGGCGGAGACGCTGAGGGAACTGGAGTTTCCGACTGTCGGGACCGCGAGCCTTTCGCAGATCTGGTACGACTCGCCTGCCTTCGAGCGGTTTCGCGGCACATCCTGGATGCCGGAGCCTTGCCGTTCTTGCAGCCGCCGCGAGGTCGATTGGGGCGGCTGCCGCTGCCAAGCTTTCGCACTGACCGGGGATGCCGCGCGAACCGACCCCGCCTGCGCGCTGTCGCCGGCGCACGGGCTGCTCGTCGCAGCGCGCGGCGACGCGGAGGGAGCGGCTGCGGGCTTTGTCTATCGTCAGCATTCTTCCGCCTCGTCCCGATTACCAGCATTTGCCGCATCGGCGTGAGCCTCTGCGGTGCGAGACCGGCTGTCCGCCCTGCCCCAGGGGGCGTACCCCCTTCGTGTTCATTATGAGGTGCCTCAATCCGGTCCCTCCCGAGATGTGCGACAAGACGGCCGCCGCCGACGTGGTGTCGGACGGTGTCGAAAGCCGGCTCCCCGGCGTGATCGGCTATCGTTCGTTCCGTACTCGCCAACGAGGTCAGCCACGCGGACGGGAGAAGCGCCCTCGCGCTGAACCGGAACGGGACCGGCGCGCTCGCCGGCTTGATTTCCGCTTGGTCGAAGTATTCCCGGCTCGCTAAGCTTCATCGCCGCGCGGGCTGCGCAAATTACGGTTTACGCTCCCCATGCAAAACCGGCGATTGCCCAGTCCGACCGGAGAACTACTCATTTCCATCCGCCTGAGCATTTACGCGGCAGCCGCTGCCGTCGCCGGCCTCCTCGCGACGGGGCCCGTCCATGCCGAGACTGCGCCCTTGCCGGTGACGGAAATCGCGCCGGGGGTGTTCGTCCACAATGGAGTGCATGAGGAGGCTACAGCGGCAAATGACGATGCGATCGCGAACGTCGGCTTCGTCATAGGCGACAACGCTGTTGCAGTCATCGACCCCGGCGGCAGTTTCAGAGAAGGTGCCGCACTGCGTGCCGCGATCCGCGCGCGCACCGACCGGCGGATCGGCTATGTCATCCTGACCCACGTCCATCCCGATCACATCTTCGGCGCCGCCGCGTTCGGCCCCGACCACCCCGATTTCGTGGGCCATGCCAAGCTGCCCGGCGCGCTGGCGCAGCGCGGCAAGTACTACTTGCGCAGGCTGCGCGAGGCGCTCGGCGCGGCGGCGGATGCCACTGAGCTCGTCGCACCGACGGTGCTCGTTTCTGATCGGCTCGAGCTCGATCTGGGTGGGCGGCGCCTCGCCCTGCAGGCACACGAGCCCGCGCATACCGACAACGATCTGACGGTGTTTGACGAGAATACGCGGACCTTCTGGCTCGCCGACTTGCTTTTTGTCGACCGCATCCCCGTCATCGACGGGAGTGTGGTGGGCTGGCTGAAGGAATTGCACCAATTGACCCGTATCCCGGCGGACCGTGCCGTCCCCGGCCACGGCCCCGTCTGGGTGCCGTGGCCGGCTGCGGCCGACCCCGAGCGGCGTTACTTGGAAGCCGTCGAACGCGACACGCGGGCAGCGATCAGGGCTGGCATCGGCATTGCCGACGCCTATCGGGAGGTCGCAAAATCGGAACGCGGCCGCTGGCTCCTTTTCGACGAATATCACCCACGCAACGTGACGGCGAGCTATAAGGAGCTTGAATGGGAATAATGCGATCGATCATCGCTCGAGCCGGCTTTTTCATGCTGTTCCTGATACTCGGGTCCGGCGGCGCGGCGCATGGCGAACAAAGCGAGGCGGAGCGTGCGGCGCGCTGGTCGGATCTCCGGCATGCGATCTTTGGCGATCGGGTCGTGGAGGACGCGGGAGACCTCCTCGCGATCGACGCTCCTGCACGCGCCGAAGATGCCGCAATCGTGCCGGTGGCGATGCGGGTCGCGCCGAGGCTCGGTTCTGAGCTCCGCGCCCTCTATCTCGTGATCGACGACAACCCCTCGCCGCTTGCGGCGCATTTCACATTCGGGCCGCTCGCCGATACGGAAGAGATCGCGACCCGCGTTCGCATCGACGACTACACCTACCTGCACGCGATCGCCGAGACGAAGGATGGCCGGCTTCTCGCGACCGCACGCTTCATTAAGGCGGCGGGCGGCTGCTCGGCCCCGGCGACGAAGGACCAGGCTCTTGCACTCGAACGGCTGGGCAAAATGAAACTGACCTTGGCCGACCGGCGCGGGCCCGACATGCCGATAAGGGCCAAGCTGCTGATCAGCCACCCAAATAATTCGGGTCTGCAGATGGATCAGGTAACCCGCAACTACATACCGGCAGATTTCATGCAGTTGCTCGAGGTTTCCTATAACGGCCAGTCGGTCTTCCGTCTCGAATCGGATATTGCGATCAGCGAGGATCCGAGCTTCAGGTTCAGCTTCCGCCCGCCGGGGGGATCAGCCCCGGGAACGCTGACTGCTAAGATACTCGACAGCAGCCAGCGCCGCTTTACGCAGAGCTGGCCGGTAGCGCCCGAGCAAATGTAGGCCTCTTTCCGTCAGCGGCACTGCAAATTCGCCTCGGCCTGGGCTCTGCGCAGTTCCTCGATTACCGCCTTGATCTGCGGCGGATCGCGAAACAGGCCGACCCTTCCGCCGACCCCGCCGCCCGCCTGCAGACTGAGCGCGGTTTCCGCCTGCTCATACCGGGAATACGGCATCAACCCCGCGATCGTATCGATGGCGCAGGAGCATTTGAACAGCGCCTCGCGCGTATTGCCGTTGGCGGCCATGCACCCGATTACGTAATCCGCGCGATCGGCGGTCGGGTAGTCGTTGCTCCCGGCGCGGGCAAGCCCCGCCATCAGCGTCAGCACGACACAGCCACCCACAAGACCCATACTGCGGCGCCGGCAATCTCGTGCCGTCATTGATATCCAACATATCCGAGCCAGATTGATGGGGATCTGCACCTCCATTACCGCAGGTTCCTGTCTGCCCGCGACCTGAAAAGGAATACTGATGACCGCGCTGGTGCTCGTTTTCTGCCTGCAGGGGCTGCCGGACAATTGCACCGAGCAACGGCCGATCGAGAACCTGTCGCTGCAGGCTTGCCTCGTTCGGGGGCAATACTATGCCTCGGAATGGCTGGCCGAGCATCCGAAATGGCGGTTGGCGCGCTGGCGGTGCGAGCAGAATGTACCACGGCAACATCGGGCATGACGGATCTCGCGCCTGCTTGTCGAACCCACGAAACTAAAATAAGATCATCGGCTTACCGGTCCAGGCCGGGCCTGGAAGTCCACACCGGACCGGGAGCGCACTGCGGCAGCTCGACGCCGTTCAACCAATAGAGGGAGGGGCCCAAGTGAAAAAATCATCCTGTTTGTGGATCGCGATGCCCGTGTTCGCGGTCTTTGCGAGCGGCGCCAGCGCCAATGAGCAGCTGATCAAGCTCTCAAAAGACCCCAATCAGTGGGTCATGCAGTCCGGCAATTATGCCAACACACGATATAGCGAACTCAACAAGATCAACAAAGACAACGTCAAGAACTTACGGCCTCTGTGGACATTCTCTACCGGGGTTCTGCGCGGCCACGAGGGCGGCCCGCTGGTCATCGGCGACGTTATGTACATTGTTACGCCGTTCCCGAACAACGTTTTTGCGCTCGACATCAACAACAACGGGAGGATTCTGTGGAAGTACGAGCCGAAGCAGGATCCGACGGTGATCCCGGTGATGTGTTGCGACACGGTGAACCGCGGCCTCGCTTATGCTGATGGCAAGATCTTCCTGCACCAGGCCGATACGACGCTTGTCGCGCTCGACGCGAAGACCGGCAAGGTCGTGTGGAGCGTCAAGAACGGCGACCCGAAGAAGGGTGAGACGGGGACGAGCGCGCCGCTTGTAGTCAAGGACAAGGTCCTCGTCGGGATCAGCGGCGGAGAGTTCGGCGTCCAGGGTCACCTTACGGCGTACAACATCAAAGACGGCTCACGGGTGTGGCGCGCCTATTCGGAAGGTCCGGACGACCAGATCCTGTTCGACGACAAGACAACCTCGCTCGGCAAGCCTGTCGGCAAGAATTCGTCGTTGAAGACCTGGGAAGGCGACCAGTGGAAAATCGGTGGCGGCGATACCTGGGGGTGGATCTCGTATGATCCGCAGCTGAACCTGATCTATTACGGTTCGGGTAATCCCAGCACGTGGAACCCTGTGCAGCGGCCGGGCGACAACAAATGGTCGATGACCATTTTTGCCCGCAATCCCGATACCGGCGTTGCGAAATGGGTGTATCAGATGACGCCGCACGACCAGTGGGATTACGACGGCGTCAACGAGATGATCCTCGCTGACATCAATGTGAAGGGCCGGCCGACCAAGGCTCTCATCCACTTCGATCGTAACGGCTTCGCCTATACGCTGAACCGCGAGACCGGGGCGCTGCTCGTCGCGGAGAAATACGACCCCAAGGTCAATTGGGCGACCAAGGTCAACATGCAGACCGGCCGGCCGGAGGTTGTTGCCCAATTTGCCCCGGGGTCCAAGGGCGAGGACGTCAACTACAAGCAGATCTGCCCGGCGGCCCTCGGTTCGAAAGACCAGCAGCCGGCCACCTTCTCGCCGCGTACCGGACTCGCCTACGTGCCGACAAACCACGTCTGCATGGATTACGAGCCGTTCAAGGTCTCTTACACCGCCGGTCAGCCTTATGTCGGCGCGACTCTGTCGATGTACCCGCCGCAGGGTGACAACAACCTCGGCAACTTCATCGCGTTCAACCCGAGTACCGGCAAGATCGTCTGGTCCGACCCCGAGCCGTTCTCAGTGTGGTCCGGCGCCTTGGCGACAGCCGGTGACGTCGTGTTCTACGGCACGCTTGAGGGTTATCTGAAAGCGGTCGACATGCGTACCGGCAAGGAACTCTACCGGTTCAAGACCCCGTCCGGGATCATCGGCAACGTCACGACCTACACGCACAATGGCAAGCAGTACATTGCCGTGCTTTCCGGGGTCGGAGGCTGGGCCGGTATCGGCATGGCGGCGGGTCTGACAAAGGATACCGAAGGGCTTGGCGCGGTCGGCGCCTATAAGGCCTTGGCCGACTACACGCAGCTTGGCGGCAACCTCACTGTCTTCGGGCTCCCCGAGTGAGCACCCGATCGCATTGACCAACCCGCGGCCGGCGTCCTGTTTGACGGGATGCCGGCCTTTTTTGAAGGGAAGCCGCCAAGAGTGAAGTCGCTGTTATTTTACATGTTGGCCGCCCTCGCTCTCGGGATGGGGAGCACGCAGGTAGCACAAGCTGCCCAACCGACAGACAAGCCCTATGTGATCGAAGGGGGAAAGGTCGATAAGAAGACCTTTAACGGGTGGCGGCGCTACACCGAATCCTGTCTGCGTTGTCACGGGCCCGATGGCGCCGGCAGCTCTTACGGACCGGATCTCGTCGATTCGGTCAAGCACATGACCCAGGACGAGTTCAATGAGGTGGTCGTCAACGGCAGAACGAATGTCAATGCCGCCAATACCAATGTGATGCCGCCCTTTGGCGAGGTCGAAGACGTCGTCACCTATCTCGACGACATCTGGGCCTATCTCAAGGCGCGTGCCGACGGTGTGCTCGGGCGCGGCCGGCCGACCCGGATCGGCGAACAATGAGCGGCGAGAAAGGTCTCCTCGTGGTGTGGGGCTTTCGGGCGGTGTTGGCTGCTGCGGCTCAGCTTCTCTGCGGCATGCCGGTTTTCGCGCAGAACGCGCAGAGCGATCTCGTCGATCGCTCCGCGCTGAAGGTCTGCGCCGATCCTAGCAATCTCCCGTTCTCGGACGAGAAAAAGGAGGGATTCGAGAACAAGATCGCCGAACTCGTCGGTACCGAGCTGAGGCTGCCTGTCGAATACACCTGGTTTCCGCGGGTGGTCGGCTTCGTGCGCAACACGCTGCGCGCCCATCTCTGCGACCTGGTGATGGGCACCGTGGCCGGCGACGCGATCATGCAGACGACCACACCCTATTATTTCACGACCTATGTGATGTTTTACCGCTCGGACCGGGGTCACGACTTTGCCGGTCCGCAAGACCCGGGCCTGGCGGGGCTGCGGCTCGGCGTCGTCAGCGCGACGCCGCCCGCCGATCTTCTCGTTCGCCACCATCTGATGTCGCATACGAAGCCCTACGAGCTCACCGTCGATACGCGCGCCGAATCCCCGACCCATGACATGGTGAAGGATGTCGTCGACGGGACGATCGACGTCGGGTTTCTGTGGGGCCCGATCGCCGGGTATTACAGGAAGCACGATTCATTGCCGCTCACACTGGTACCGCTGAAGAGCGAGCCCGGTGCCGCGCGCATGGAATACCATATCGCGATGGGCGTGCGCGCGAACGAGCCGGAATGGCGGCGCCGCATCAATCGCGCGATCTCCAAACGCCAGGGCGAGATAACGGAGATCCTGCGCGATTACGGCGTCCCGCTGCTTAACGAGCAGGGCGAGCTCGCCGGTCCGTGACGGCACTGCGGCTCGGGGCCGCGGCCCGACGGCTGGTGCTCGCCCTGGCGCTCATCGGCAATGACGCGGCGCAGGCGGAGCCGCCAGCGCCGGACGGCTACCGCATGGACGCTTATCGCGCGCCGACCCCGCTGAGCGTCCCCGGCGCCGCGGTACTCGACACCCAAGCCGCTCTCGCGCTGTGGAAAAGCGGCGCGGCGGTGTGGATCGACGTCCTACCGGCACCGCGACGGCCGACGAACCTGCCGGCCTCGGCACTATGGTCGCCCTTGCCGCGCCACGACATTCCGGGAAGCCTCTGGCTCCCCGATGTCGGCCGCGGTGCGCTCAATCCCGAACTCGAAGGGTATTTCCATGCTCACCTCGAAGCGGCCACGCGAGAGCGCCGCGACACCCCCGTCGTGTTCTATTGTCTGGCGGATTGCTGGATGAGCTGGAACGCAGCAAAGCGCGCGGCGAGCTGGGGCTATAGCCGCGTCTTTTGGTATCGCGACGGCACCGACGGCTGGGAGGCCGCGAAACTGCCGCTAGCGCGGGCGGAACCTGTCGCGGGGCCCTGAGACACCCGTCCTTGCTCCATCTTGAGGATGGTCGGGCTTGCGCCGCTTTGCGGTCCCGCCCGGCGGCGGGGCAAGCCCGACAATGCCGTGTGATGACGTCCCAAAATTGCCTCTATCGCATAACTTGCTTCCCGGTCTGCAGAACCGAAGGGCGGGCCGTTGCAGGGGCGGCGGCGGTCGATGAGCTGTGCTCGTTTCAGTTGCAGCAGGCGGGGACATGAGAAGAGCCGCACAATGGTTCGGCGTCTGGCTGCTCATCGCGGCGTTGCCCTGCCGCGCCGCCGATCTCAGTGCGCAACAGGTCCGGGAGATTTTGGCGGCAGCACAGGGAGGGCACGCCGATCTCTCCGGGAAAGCCCTCGACGGCCTCGATTTGAGCCAACTCGACTTCAAACGGGCCGACCTATCCGGAGCGAACCTCTTTGGCGCAAAGCTCGACGGGGCAGACCTGTCGGATGCCGATCTTTCCGGCGCGAGGCTCGATCTCGCATCGGTCATGCGGACGAATTTCGCGCGTGCCGACCTGTCGAATGCGAGTTTGTTCGGGCTGGTCGTCTCGACGGGCCTGGAGACTTCTCCGGCCGAGGCGCCCTCGTTCAGGGGCGCCAATTTCTCGCGGGCCCGCATCATCGCGCGGTTGAGCCGGTTCGATCTGAGCGGTGCCAACTTCACCGAGGCTAAGATGGGCGCCGATATGAAGAATCAGTCGATGGGCTTAATGCGCACCGACCTGTCGGGCGCGAATTTGGCGGGAGCGAACTTCACGAGAGCCGATCTCGGCCGCGCCTTGCTGCGCTTCGCCAATCTCGCCGGCGCCGACCTTGCCGGGGCCAATCTGTCGGACGCCGACCTGTCGGGGGCAGATCTGTCGGGCGCCGATTTGACAGGGGCCGATACCACCGGCGCCGATTTCGGCGGCGCCGTCCTGACCGGCGTCCGCGGCCTCGAAGAGAAGGGGTTAGCGCCGGCGACGACGCGGTAGTCCTCAGGGGGAAGCGACCTTTTGCAGCGCCCGCGCCCAGGCGCCGAGCCGGGCGTCGAGTTGCACCGGGGTCTCGCACGCATAGCGGATCGTGCGTTGGATTTCCTCGAAATTGCGGGCGGTGAAATCGTGCCGCTGCTGCAGATCCGCGCGCTTGCCCGCGGCTTCGCCGGTGGCACCGGCCGGGATTGCATCGACCTCGGCCGCGAGCCGCGCGACGAGATTGGCGAGCTCGCGTTGGCGACGGCCGATCTGTTTCAACTGCCCGATCAGCGCCGAGCGCTCCCGGTTGGTCTCGTCGAGGAGCCCGAGAAAAGCGAGTGCGGCGCGGCGCGGCCGGTCCTTGGCGGCTTTGGCCG
>JAFMSA010000675.1 GCA_017353855.1 Alphaproteobacteria bacterium | reverse complement strand
ACTACGTCGACTTCGCTTTGCTGCCGCAAGTGCAAAGGCTCGGTATCGACACGGCGGTCCTGGCCGCCGCGCTGGAGGCGTTGAAGCGACTGGGGTGTTCCGGACCGGCTGGGTCGTTCTCCTAGAACCGGGTGGCGCAGCGGCTCCATCACCAGGGGTTGCACCACGGTAGCCGAAAAGGCGCCGCACCCCCTCTTCGAATGGCGAGCGAAGCGATGAGCTGGTCCATTACCCGGATGGCCCGCTGCTGGCGCGCGAGACTTCGATCAACGCAAGTGTTCGCCGCATCTCGTTAGTCTGAATCATTAGCGCTTCGTCGCCACCGAAGCCGGGCTTGGAGAGCAGGAAGTCCGGACGGCAGGCAAGGCCTATCTGGGCGGTGATGCGCGCCGATTGATCGGTTTCGTTGCCCGACCCGCCAAGGCAACACCCCATGCCTTTGCTCTTGGCATAAAGCACCGCTTCGATCGCGTTGTTGATGCCGCCTAGATCCGGAGTCTTGATCTGGGCGTAATCGGCTGCCTCGGCATCTGCGAAGGCCCTGATGTCGTCGAGTGTATTGCACCACTCGTCGACGATGATCCGGACAGCGGAGCCCTGTTGCGCGATCGCCGCGCGCAAGCCCCGAAAGGCATCAATCTGAGCCTCCCGGCTATCGGCGATTACAAAGCTCTCGAGCAACAGCTCATGCGGCCGGACCGCGGCTTCAAGTTCGCCGAGGTAGCAGGCGATGGCGTCAACATCCTCGCCGAATAATTCGCCGAGCGTGCCATAGACATCGAGATGGATCCGCGGCCGGTAATCTGGATCGCCGATTTGGCGGATGCGCTCGACGATCCCGTTCGCATAAGCGATCAGCTTCTCGCCCCGGAGTCCGATGTCGCGCTCGACTTGCTGAAACGAGGCGTGCGGCAACAGCTCGACCCGCTTCAGGATCATGCGGTCGATCATCTGCACGTCCTCCTTGTGGCAGGACGCCAGAATGGGGATCGGCGCCGTCGGGATCGAGCAACCATATTCGCGGCTCACGATTTCGGTCATCGTGCAGCGATTAGACAACGCCGCGGCATGCAGAAGAGCCTGGGTGATGCCGTAGCGAAGGGCGGTGTGCAGCCGCCTGCCGTCACGGACTAATCCTTCGACTTCCTCCGACAGACTGCGAAAGCAGTCGACCGGTCGGCCGCGCAGCAATTCCCGCATTACGGTGCGCAGGAACTCGAGATGCTGCTCGGCTTGAAACAGCGGATCGCGCCCGGCCACCCCGGCCAGGATCACGTCGGTGCAGTCGCCGAACGCGACTTGGCCGTCGTCGAGCAAGAGCACCACCGAGATCGCGGTTCCCGGCTGGACGATTTTCTGGAAGCCAGGGCTCAGCGGCGTGCCCCGATAGGCAAAGCCGTCAGCCCGCGCGCCCGCCTTGACCGCGGCCAGATCCCGGTTGAAGAACCCCGACCGCCCGACGACCGGGATCACATCGCGGATTTGCGTCATACCGTCACCTTCCGACACAATTAGGCAGGGGCCGTTCGTCTCGTTGGGTCGATTGGGCTCATCAGGCCGATCGCGATTCCGTCGGATCCTGGACGATCGCGTATCGGGCGCCCCGGAAAGGATCAAAGGGAGGTTGCAGCCCGCGATAGCCGGCGCTCTTTAGGCTGCTGAAGCGCTGGTCCAGCCCCTTTCTGGTTGGGATGCAGGACCCCAGGACGACCCATCCTCGGAGATCGCAGCGCCCAGCCCACCCTGCTTTCCAGACCGGCGCGAACTTCCCGGTATCGGGTTCGAGGAAAGCCCCGCTATGCGGCTCGCAACTGGCGTGGAACAACCGGCCCGTGGCGTTTCGCAAGGGTATCGGAAAGACCGCACCCAGCCGACGATAGAATTCGAGCGATTCTCGCAAGTCAGCGGCAATGACGTTTACCCGGTCAAGGATAGCGACGTCGTCGGCCATGGCATTCACCAACAAACGGCAGCGCGGCGCCTGGGAATAACCCCGCCTGCTCGCGCCTGCAAGATGGCCGAGAGGGCGCGCGGGGGATCCGGTCCGGCGAACTGCGATACGCCCATTTCGGTGATGAAACTCGAGCAGGGCCGGGGTGCCCTCTCGGGTCTTGGGATGCCGCGGCTCGGCCCTGGGTAAACCGCTCGCTGTAGCCGCCCAGAGCCTGGGCGAAGTTGGCGTAATGCGTGCTGATCTGAACGGCAGCTTCGGGTCACGATGGACTGAAGTCCGCAGCGTCACTTTCGGTCGACCTCTACAGCCAGAAAGCGAAAAAACCACGTGCTGCACGCCTTATGTGTGCCGTGTCAGAACCTCGGTGACGCGGTTCCAAATCAACCGGAAATCGTGATAGGCATTCTTAAAACCGGAGGCGGACGGCTTCGGAGATGCGTAGGCCAGCGGCATAGCAGGTGGTCAGGATCGCGCGCTGTTTGATGCTGCGCACACACGCGAGCAGGTGCAAGACCTCGGCTGGACTGATGATTGTCGGCAGTTTGTGTGGCTTCTTGCAGGCAGGAATGACCTCCTCGAAGATCCAATCCCTTTTGAGAGTTACCCTGTAAAGGAAGCGGAGCGCCGATTCAGTATCGATTCGGGCTTCAGTTTTTTCTCATTGGTGAGATAGACCTGATAAGTGCGAATGGGCCGGCTCTGCAGGCGATTTGGCGACATACCGAGCGAGTAGAGAGACCTGCTGAACGTCCTGCCGCCGGGTACCAGCAGTAGAGTCGACGACTGGCGCGGTTGCTTTAGGTCCTGAGGAGTGGCTGTTGTCCGGCGGCTTTCGCCGATTTGCCGGTGCCTCAGTTCGAACCATTGCGCCGTTTCCAGTCGCCGCTCATCAAACTGGACGTGCGGATCGCCCGCATCCAGCTTTCACCTGCGTCATCAGACCTTCGCTCTCGGCAGGTCGGTGCGACGGAGCGGTAAGGCGAAGAGGCCGAGTGTCTCGTAAAGATACTCGTCCGGATATTGGCGATATCCGGTGCCCGCTTGTCCGCTGCGTCGCCTCAACCAGCGTTGCAGACGCCGCTGA
>JAFMSA010000674.1 GCA_017353855.1 Alphaproteobacteria bacterium | reverse complement strand
GATTGCGGGCGTACCCGAAACGAGACGCCGGTAACCGCACGGATGAAACCACCCGGCGCGGCAAAGCCGACATGCAGATCCCGCACCTGGAGAAGGTCGTTCACGCCAAGCCTCCGGCGGCCGCGCCAACGTCCCCGTGCGATGCGGGTACCCTTATCCCGAGAGCCTGTAAATTGACCGAGGTCGCAGGATTCAACCGTAGGCCACGCAATTGCGCAGCTTTGGCCGACGCCTCGACCAGCTCGGCGAAGCCGGAAATCCGGCTATCGACGCGCAGCCTCGATGCCCCCGATCGAAGCTCAAGCTGCATCCAGCCCTCGCGGCGATCACGCCGCGTAGAATAATAGGAGAGCCTCATACGATCGAGTTCGCTCAAGGCAATCGAGATCCGGATGAGACCTGAGGCGCGAAGCGCCTCCTCGGTCGCCTCGATGCAGGTTCCGTGTCGAAGCACAGTGCGGATACCGAACACCGCAAACAGCGCAGCAAAGCCGCCCAACACACTCGCAGCAACCGCTCCGAGGGGCATGCTCGCCAGGATCGCGACCGTCGGAATAAAGCCGGCTGCGGCACGCGCATAATCGCCGAGCATCGCCGCGGTGGGGTAGGTGTGACGAGTCATACCGGAGCAAAACCCGCTGGTGCGAATGCCTCGCACGCATCAAGCCATCGCGCGGCAGGATGCGAGCAGGTCATTGCCAGCAGACGGCGAAGGAAGCTGTCAGCGGCTGCGTCCTGGACGAGGTGATGAGTCAAAATCCCTGTCGGCTCGTCGGGACAGGCAGCGCCCCGGCGCCGCGCGGCTAAATGCCCTACGAGGCAGCCCAGCGCCTCTTTCTCCCCGACGAAGCGTCGATCGCCAGCCCATGCCACGAGATCTGCATGCACGTTCACTTCGATAACAGCCGGAGCGGGCGACATGGTTCGTCGGGAGTTTTTTTGTGAGATCCCGCGGATGCCGCAACCGTGCAAAAGCGGCAGGAACGATTCATCATAGCGGTTCCACGGCGGTACCAAGACCGCAAGCGCCCGGCTTGCGAAGAGCCTCGTCAGACGCGATCGGCCTGCAAAAAGATCCAGCTCGACATCCTCGCGATTGCGCCCGGGCGGAAATTCACTCTTTTTTCCGTTGGCCGAGTGATTCGAATGACTCCACCCGTGCTGAAGCACCGCAAGGCCCGGTCTGGTCGACAGCCAGCTCGCCAGTTCCGGTGCCGCTCCGGCCGGAATGACCGCAAGCGCTACCGGGACCCTTCCCGCGATCGCGACCAGGTGTTCGAGCTTCGCGCCGGGGGCTGTCGCGTCGTCATCGCGCCACCACAGCGTCGCCACCCGTCCCGCTTCTGCCCAGCGGTCGAGCTCATCGGCCAGATCGGACCACCTCGCCGCCATCGCGGCATCATTTGCGCAGCCGGCTCATCTTTGGATCATAGCCTCAGACCGCCGCGACGTGAAATTCTCGATCGAGCGCCTCTCAGCATTTTGGGGAAGCCAGGATCAGTCGGGCGATAACAGCGGCGCTGCGTTGCGCCCCTGCCATGTCGATCATGATCCCGGCCGGTCCGCGCGCTATCCTGCGGTCCATCGCATCCGCCAGCCGGTCAGGCGACAGCTCCCTCTCGCGGACAACATCGAGCACCCCCCGGGCCGCCAGGGTTTCCGCGCGCAAACTCTGCTCGGTTTCGCAATGCGCGGCAAACGGCACGACGACGGCGGCGGCTCTCGCTTCGAGAATTTCGAGCACCGTATTGTATCCGGCTTGACTGACGGAAACGCGGCAGCCTCGCAACATTCGCGGGAATTCCGGGCGAAATCGCTCGAGAACCACGCCCTCTGGCAAGCCGTTTGCCAAGGCCCCGAACTGCGGTTCGGGCAGGTTGGGACCGGCCAGCAGCCGCCATCTGACGTCGGCCATAAACCCTCTGCGACGGGTTTCGAGCGCCGTAGAAAGCAAAGCGCCGCCGACGGCACCCCCGCCCGCCGAGACCAGCACCTCCCCTATCCCGTCGGCTTCGTCCGACCGCTGCGCAGCGAGGGAATCTCCGACGTAGCCGGTATAGATCAGGCGATCGGCAATTTCCGATGCCGGAGGAAAACTGGCCTCGAGCGAGATGAGAAGAGGATCGCCATGCACCAGCACGAAATCGAAATCCGCACGAACCCGAGCAACGATCTCGCGGCGCCGCGTGACCTCCCGGGGCGCCACGACAATGTCCCGCAGCGAGCAAAGTATGAGCGGTCGGGGCCGCCGCGAGCGCGCCGCAGCGATCAGCGCATCGAGCTCGAAACGAAACGCCCGTCGGCCGAACGGGAATGCCTCGATCAACAGAGCATCGGGGCGGACAGTCGCAAAAGCCGCCAGCAACGCCGCCCGTCGGGTGCTCTGCAATTGTTTGTCGATCGGCCGACCATCGGCGCCCACGAGCTCCCTGAACCCCGCATCGCGGGATCTGACCGGCGGGAGCTGAATGATGCGTGCAGCCACGGGACAGGCAAGCGCCGGCAAGGGGTCTCCCCCCGAGACGAGCGTCACCTCGACACCCTGTCCGGCGAGCGCCTGCGCAATCCTCAACGCACGCCGCAAATGTCCGATGCCGAGAAGATGCTGAACGTAGAAAAGGACGGAACCCGTCACGGCGGCCTCCCCGGGCATCCGGTCAGCCGCGCCGCGCGCGCCGAACCCGGTCCATCACCGCTGCCAGTCGTGGCGCGGCGGCGGATAGATCATGCTCCTGGCGGATATGCTCCCTCGCGGCTTCGGAGAATGCGGCGCGACTGCGCCCGTCGACAATCAGCTTCCGCACGGCGGCGGCGAAGCCAGGCATGTCGCCGGGCGGAACGAGTAGACCGGTGACTTCCTGCACGACGATCTCGCCGAGCCCGCCGCTGGCTCCCGCTACGACAGGCAATCCGCTCGCCTGTGCCTCGAGCACCGCCATGCCGAAGGCCTCGTTGACGGCCGGCCACACGAACAGATCGGCGACAGCCAGCCGCTGCCGAACGGCCGTGGACCCGAGCGTCCCCGACCACATCACCCG
>JAFMSA010000126.1 GCA_017353855.1 Alphaproteobacteria bacterium | reverse complement strand
TATCACGGCCCTCGAGCGCGACGATGATGTTGATCGCCTGCGCCGGGGTACGCCGGCCGTGTGCAACGAGCCGCGCCATAACGCCTTGTCGTGCCGCGGCGAGCACGATGTCGCACGCCTCGCTCGGTACGTGGATCGCAGGCGCGCCATAGGGCGCGCGGAAATGCTCGGCATTGATGAGGCCCATTCCCGGCGCGTCGCCCTGGCAGACGACGACCAGCGCGCGATGACCTCCGGCGCGCCGCAGCCGCTCGAATTCGCCGCTATAGACCGCACGCGGCGGCAGTTTGACAACGGCGATGTCCCCGCCCAGCGAGCCAGCGATCCCGTCCGCGCCGGTTACCGGCGCATCGAAGACGGGCACGCCCTCCACGCGTTCGCCGGCGATGTCCAGATGGCAGTCGACCGGATCGAGGCGGTCGAAAGAAAATTCCTCGATCGCGACTTCGGCACCGAGCGCTCGCGCTTCGGCCGCCAGCCACTCGGCGCCGGTGATTTCGCCTTCCGTACCGGTGCGGTGCGTGCCTTGCGCGTCCCATGCCTGGAGCCATCTGGCGCTGCGTGCTTCGGCGTCAATCATTGCCGCTCCCGTTCGCTCAGTGGAAGATGGGTTCGGCCCATCGGAAGGAGGAACATCATGATCTGCGATATCCATGCCCACTACATCCCATAAAAATTCGGGGGCTACATGGGAAATCGCTGGGGTCCGCGAGTCGGCCCCGCGGTGCAGGTGAAGCAGGGCATCGCCAAGCGCCTGGTCTCCGACTCGATCGCCGACATCGTCCACAGGCTCGTCGTCGATTTGGCCCGACGCACTGGCGAACCGATTGGATACCCCTTCCCGCGGGTCTCGATCGCTTTCCGGAGATCTCGTCAAATTGGAGCTCCAGAAGAAATTTCGGCGGCATCTGGCATTCCGACACGGCCTATCCGGAACGTCCGCCGATGGCCTCGATGCTGTTGGCGCGCGAGGTACCCCCTGATGGTGGCGGCGATACGCTCTTCTCCAACATGTAATTGGCCTACGATCGCTTTCTCTTCTCCCCACACATTCAAACACTGAAGGCGATCCGCGCGAAGAACGCGGTGTTCTGCGCGCCGAGTCCGCGCCGCAGTGATCGAGCTGCTCTCGGCGAGTGGGTGCCGGCGGCAACCTCGCCCATCGTTAAGATCGGGAGCGGGCGACCGTATGGGCAAAGGAAGGGGCATGAGTTGACGCAGAGATCGGCCCTCATCGCGCCGGTCGAAACAATTAGGCGACGTCTGTTACGTTTCGACCGCTCGGTGTGTGCCATGGCGGGGCCTTCGGCGAGGTCGGCCATGAAACGTTCAACGATTGCAGAAATGGATCCGCTCAGGCTGATCGAGGCGACCATTTGGTCCGCGCCGGCGGATCACCGGGCGGCGCGCGAAGTCCCGGAGCCTCACATGGCGCCGCGGTCGCGGGCGATTTCGGCCTGCGCGACCTGTGGCGGAATCAGAAAAGCCCAGAATGCGTCCCGCTGAAAGTTTCTGGAAGCGCTCACGCTGACCGCCCAACTCGTCGAATCAACGATCTTGATGTATACTTGCTGACCGGGAGCTACAGCGACATTCGTGTCCTGCTTGGGCGTCGTGCTGGGGTTCTGGGCCCAGCTTTCCGGCAGGATGTGATAAGTCCCGGGCGGAACGTCGCGGTAGAACACGCCGCCGTTTTCGACGGACCCAAAATAGACGCCGTTTACATCGATATTAGCCAGACTGAGGCTCTCCGAGGGCAACCAGCTGCGGTAGACCCAGATCCGACCTTGGCCCGACGGAATCGGCGCCTCGGTTACCGGGGCTCGCGCTGCGCATCCCGTCGTAATCAGTAGCAGGGCGCCCGCCCATCGCAGCCATTTTCGCCCGGGTAACGCGACATCTTTCGCCATCTTCTCCTCCTCCCGCAAAGTGGATATCTACAAAACTCGCGGCGGCCTCGCGCTGCCGCTATCACTTCTCCGGAACAACTTTTGCCACCACGACCGCCGCAAATCAGAACCTATTGGTTCCGACTTCGGTGCTACCGGCACGCTGCCTGCCCGGTGGTGCGCCAGCAGCCCCATCAGCCGCTCCTGCACCCGCCGGCGCTCCTCGCTCTCGGCGTCGAGCCCGGCACGCAGGTCGCGAATCGTTTCGGCCTGGGTGCGCGATCGTCGCCCTTTACGCCGCAATGATCCGCTCGCTTTCCGGTCATTGCGATGCATTGATTGCATGCGGGCCAATGCAGCGCGTAGCAGATAGACGCCCTGACAATGCGCCCACACCTTGCAATTTGTCGTCGCGATAGACCGCCAGCCCGCAGGACGGCCCGATCGAGGCGTGGGCGACGTGCATCCGGCTAAAGCTTGCCTCGTAATTGATACCGCACCGGGTCATCCGGCAGCGGCGCGCCCGGCGATTGATCCACCGTCGGCTGCTGCAACGCAATAGCAATAGCCAACGTGCTTCTCCCTGATACGGATTGATCGGATCGATCCTGTCCCAGGCGACATGGCTGCGCGCCATCGCGGCGGCAGTATCGACCGTGGTTTCGTTCGGCCCCGCGTATGATCTCGACCCCCTTGCCGGCGCGACGGATCGCGGCCTCGTTGATGCCGGCGACCGTGGTACCGCGGCGCGGCCGGCGTACGATGCGCGCGTCCATCATGCCGTCGCGCTGTCGAGCTCCACATCGTGGATGAAGGTCGGGGCGCCAACACCTTATCGGCAAGATCGACGCAGGCTGCATTCTGGCCGACGACGCAGTATTCGTTTGCGCACAAGACCACGCCGTCCGCGATCGACAGATCGGTCGCTGTACAGAGAAGCAGTCGAACAGGTCAAACCGCAAAGGCACCAAACCCGGAGAACGCCCTCAACCCGACGGGCCGTCGCGATATTCGGGCACCCGGTAGAACACCCAAAGTAAATTCGCCAGGAGCACGAGGCCGGTCAGCAGGAACACCCAGCGCAGCCCGAAGGCCGCCGCGATCGCGCCGCCGCTTAAGGGGCCCAACGAATTGCCGAGAAACATTGCCGATGCGGTGATTCCGTAGACTGTGCCGCGCTCGGCCAGCGGTACGAGCCGGCCGACGAGCGCATTAGCGGTCGGCAGGATCCCGCCGACGAACAGCCCGACCGCAAACCGCTGCGCAGTAAACAACCAATAGCTGTGGGTGAATGCTTGTGGCAAGGTCGTCACGGCCGCGCCGAGAAGGCCGATCAGCAATACTCGGCGGTAACCGATGACATCGCTCTTGTTGCCGAGAAACGGCGCGGCGATGACGTTGGCGACCCCGGTAATCGAAAATGCAACCCCGCTCAATGTCGCCAGATCCGGCCGCAGACCAACCAGCTCCTTGACAAACAGGGTTACGACCGGCTGCACGGTGCGCACCCCGAACTGCGCCATAAGCAGCACGAAAAAGAGGGCCATCAGCCCCGGTGACCCGGCCACTGCAAGGAGGCTCGCGAGGATCGAGCGCCCGGCACGACCGCGCGGCGCAGGGGTGAAGCCCTCGTGGACGGTGAACCACACAAGGCCGAGCGACAGGAGGATCGTCGCCGAAGTGCAAAAGAACGGGATGCGATAGCTGCCGGTCAGATCCGCCAAAGCGCCGCCCAGGAGCGGCCCGACGAGCGAGCCGACGAGTTGCCCGGTGCTAAGCCATCCGAGTGCGAAGCCGAGCCGCTCTTCGGGCACCTGACTGGCGACGAGTGCGATCGCCGAACTCGAAAAGCCGGCGAATACGCCCATCAGCGCGCGCACCGCGAACATCTGCCAGACATTCGTCGCAAGGCCCATCAGGGCCGCGAAGACGCCGATCGCCAGGCTCGATCGCAGAAGCATCAGCTTGCGTCCGGCCCGGTCGGCGAGGCGGCCCCAGAGCGGCGAAGCGAAGGCGGCGACAAAGGAGGTGGTCCCGGCCAGGATTCCGGCCCACAGCGCGACCGCGCTTGCCGATTGGACGCCGAGCACCGGCAGGAACAGCGGCATGATCGGGCTGAGCATCGAGAACGCCATCGTCATGACGAACTGGATGCCGACCATCGCCCACAGCGTGTGTCGCCAGTCCGACACCGCCGGGCGTCGGTCTGGTTGTCCGCTGCCGGTGACATTCTCCTCGGCCATGCGTCTCGCTCCTCCGACCGCGCCTGTTTCGAACCGTGCCCCGTCCTGGCGGGCAAGCGCAGCGCCTCGCCGTCGGCTTCGAAAACAGCAGGTTCGGTAGGAACACCGCAATGCAATTATCGTGCGGCTTTCGCGACCCGGCAGCGCGCGCGACGCTCGCACACCGCGTCGCGTCCGGCAGAGTTGGGGCGAAGACAATCATGCATATCTCCCCACTGTTTGCGCCCGGCTCGGACAGCGGGCCGTTCCGAAGGGAGGTGGCGTGGCGGCGTCGGTTGAGACCCTAAGGTTTTTGGAGGTTCCGCCGCCAAAGCAGAGTGCCCGCTATCCCTTGGGTAAACCGACCTTCACTCGGAGGTGGGGGACAACCGAGATGCGCCGCATGCGGACATGTCGTGGAGACAATCGCGTGGGGTTGGCGCACTACGCCGCGCCAAATCGCCCGATCAACCCTTGCTTCTCGAGGTAGGGGTAGAGCCCGCCGTTGAGCATCAAATCGAGCAGCATTGACGGCACCGGCCGGGCCTTGAGCGTTGCGCCAGAGTTTCGATTGCCTACCACGAGCTCTTCTATCGAGATTTCCAGCGTCTGGCCCTCTTCGAACGCGGCGTGGACGCCCGGGCATTCAAGCGCCAGCAGCCCGAAATTGACGGCATTGCGAAAGAAAAGGCCGTTGATGGTTTCAGCAACCAATGCGGCAACCCCGCAATTACGCAACGAGCGTGCCGCCGGCCGGCTAGAACCCATGCCATAGTTGAAACCGCCAACAATGACGTCGCCCGGGTGCACCTCTTCGGCCCAACCTGGTCGATTCGCGGAGAACACCGCCTTCTTCTGCTCCGCCTCTGGCGCCAATAGCAGATTGCCCGGGAGCATGAGGTCGGTGTTGATGTTGTCGCCAAACTTCCAAACCTTGCCGGCGATCATGCGTCGGCTCCCGAGATATGGCCGGCGATTGCCGATGCGGCGACCGTGGCCGGTGACGCCATATAAATCCGCGCCCTTGGATCACCCATGCGACCCTTGAAGTTGCGGGTGCTGGCGGTGATGCAAACTTCATCTGGCCCCAGCACGCCCATATGGCCGCCGAAGCAGGCACCACAGGTCGCCGAGGTCACGACGGCACCGGCCTCAACCAGCGTCGCGATATGGCCCGCCTTGAGCGCCGCGGCATAGACCGCCTGAGTGTTGGGCGTGACCAGCAAGCGGACTCCCGGCGCAACCCTGCGCCCCTTCAACACCCGCGCGGCCTCGGCAAGGTCTTCCAGAGAGCCGTTCGCGCAGGAGCCGATGAAAGCCTGCTGAATCTTTTGGCCGGCGGCCTCGTCAACCGGCACGGAATTGCTAATCACCGCGTCAGGTAGCGCCACAAGCGGCCGCAGTGTACTGAGGTTGACGACGCGCCGGTCGGCATAGTCAGCATCCTCATCGGGAGACACGGGCGTGAAAGACGCCGGGTTACGCGTCCTGATATAGTCGAGAAGCCGCTCGTCAGCCTCAAAGGTCGCGAACTCGGCGGAGAGTTCCGCGCCCATCGCCGCGACGGTTCGGCGCGCGTCGATGCTCAGCCCCGCGAGCCCCGGCCCGCCAAACTCGACATTCTGGTTGGTGTGATGACCCCAGGTGCCAGCGAGGTGGAGAAAGAGATCCTTCGCCGAAACGCCCGGCGGAAGGCTGCCGGTCAGCTCATAACGGACCGTTTCACCGACCCGATACCACGTTTTTCCGGTCGTGACCGCGGCGAGCAGATCCGGCGCCCCGATGCCCCGCGCGGCGCAATTGAATGCACCTGAGGCGCACGTATGTGAATCGCTGCAGACCAACACCGTGCCGGGCAGCGCGTAAGCTCGATCGGCGACGATGGCATGGCTGATACCTTGATCGGGTCCTACGTCGTGTAAGCGCTTGATCCCGAAGTGATGGGCGAATTCGCGGCCGTAGGCATGCGCCTCTGCCGAATCCTTGTCCGGCGCCGGTACCATGTGATCGTAGGCGATCACCACCTTCTCAGGATCATGCACCTTGAGGATGGTGCGTCGTTGCGTGCGGTGGAAACTCATGTCGAGCATCACTGCGCAGTCGATGTCGACAACCACGAGATCGCCTGCGATCACCCGGCATTGCCCGCTCGCCCGGGCAAAAATCTTCTCGACGATGGTCATGCCCACGGCGAAATCTCCCTGGCGTTCCCACTCATCCTAGCGCGGCGCGATCACTGCTACGCAAGTAGACCGGATCATAGAGCGCGGCGCCGCCAGCGTCGACGACAAGGTCGGACCTCCCTGGCGGGCGAGCCGCTGCTGGGTCGTTCGTGCAAGCGTCCGCTCTGGGATGTCAGGACGCGCTGGATCCGAGCAACCTCGCTTTCCCTCCGGACGCGGCTCCGGTGGACGGACGCAGCGCGTTAGCGGAACTGCGGCACAATCTGTCCGGTGAACACTTTCATGTAATGGATTTGGCGGTCGAGGCCGCCGCTTTCCGTGCTGAGCCAGAGCCGCGAGGCCCCCAACTCTGCGAGTTCGCCGATCCGCTCGATCCAGTCGTTGGCATTCCCGGCGAGGGCGAACCGTTCCAGTCCGTATTCGGTCAACCCGAGCTCGGCCATCCGCTTCGGGTTGCGCCCGGCCTGGAGCACGTGGTCGTACAGCTCGTAGCCCTCAACATACTCGGCAATCTTGGCCCTAAGCTGGCCAGGCACATTTTTGCCTTCGAGACCGAACCGCATCGAATGGTTGAGGATGGAGGACACGGACGCGTGGACGCGTTCGATGGCCTTGTCGCGGTCGGCGTCGAGCGACGAGCGGGTCGTGAACCAGACCTCGACCTCGGATGGATCCCGGCCCGCCTCCGTGGCACCCGCCGCGACCCGTTCGATCGTGTCGGAGATCACCTCGGGCAGCACGCCGGTGCCGGCAATTACGCCGTCAAAGAGCCGGCCGCCAAGGTGCAGGGTCTTTGGCCCCTCGGCACAGAGCGTGATGGGGATGCGGTTGCGGACCGCCTCGCGATGCCAGCGGACACGCTGCGGCCGACCGTCATACGTGCCCTCGCCGGTGGCGATCAGGTCCCGCACGCAGGTGATGTAGTCCGCCATCCTGGCGCGGCTCGCCGGCGCCAGGCCAATGTTGTAGACCGCACTGTCGCCGCTGCCGATATCGAGGAAGGCGCGGCCTTCGGTCATGGCGTCGATCGAGGCCATAAAAGCCGCCATGATCTGCGGTTCGCGCGTCAGCGGATTGGTCGGATGAATACCGATCTGAGCATTTGTCGCACTCTGCGCGATGAGCGCCGCGCGGACATAAGCATCGCCGCCGATGAAGCTGGTGTCATTGGTACCGATCAATTCGACGCCGGATCCGTCAATGATCCGGATCAGCTCGGCAAATTTGTCCAGGTCTCGCCGGTGCGGAAAGGCCGTCGCGCTCAGCACCGACACACCAAATCGAACCTTCATTATCTCTCCTTCCGGCCACGCCCGATAACGGGGAGTTTCGGGCCGACATGAGCGACGGCGCCCTGCCGCGGATTAGGATCGCGCCTCCAAAACGTTGAGTTGAAGTCCGCGCGGGCCGTTTAGTCTCTCACTCATTGAGCCGTGACGCCGCCATCGATGACGAGTCCCGCGCCGGTCATGAACGCGGGGTCTTCGGAGGCAAGGAATACGACCCCCCTGGCGATGTCCTTGGGCGTGGCAGTACGGCCGATCGGCAGGCGGTCGATGACCTGACGGCGCGCCGCCTCGATGTCGTTGGTGCCGGGATGGATCGAGTGGACCCGGATGCGGTAGCCTTTGAGAGCGAATTCTAGAGCGGCGGACTTGGTGAGAGCGCGTCGCTCCGCTCTTGGCCATCGAGTAGAGCGGGTCTTGGGTCGAGCCGTCGGCAGTCGAAGCCCGGTTGACGATGACACCACCGTGCGCACTCTGCCGCGCCGCTTCCCGCAGTGCCGGTAGGCACAGCTTCGTGCCCAGAAAGACACCGGTCAGGTTGACGGCGCCAAGCCGTCTCCACTCGGCGAAACTGACTGATTCGATATCCTTGCAGAGAAACAGCCTCGCATTGTTGCCCGGGATGTCGAGCTTGCCGAAGCGATCGAGCGCGGTGCCGGCCGCCGCCTTTCCATCTTCCTCGCTCGTCACGTCAAGATGCACGTAGAGGGCCGCGTCGCCGAGTGTTCGCGTCGTCTCGCGGCCGCGCTTGTCGAGGAGTCGCCGATCACGACCATGGCGCCGGCCCCGATTATCGGCCGCGGTTTACCCGCCGATGCCGCGCGCCGCCCCGGATATAAAGGCCACAGCCGTCGAGACGGTTCATGTCTGTCTCCTGATGCCGACCGGTGCCGTATCATTTGACCGATCCCGGCCGAATCACTGGCGCAGACGCGACACCCAGTCGCCGACGGAGTCGCCGCTGCTCATGTCCGTCTGAACCAGCCCGTCGATCATGAAAGTCGGCGACACATGGATGCCGTTTTGGCGGGCGTACTTGGTGTGCCACTTCACCTCGCGATCGAGATCAGGGATCGCGAAGGCCTCGGCGAGCTTCACGTCGCTGTAGTGCTCGATCCGCCCGATGATGTCGTTTGGGGTCGCATCGAGGTTCGGCCCGCTGCAATGCCCGTCAAACTCGAATTCTTCGCGATGCGCGGCCACCGCTGCCATCACGGCTTTCGCCGCCGCCTTCCCGCTGTCGAGGGTCGAGGCGGCGACGATACAGCGCACGACCACCCCCGAGTACATGTGCCAGGGCTGCGAGTGCAGCCGGATTTTGACGGTGATGCGGTCCGCTCCCGCCTGGGCGAGCAGGTCGTCGAGCTTGCCGAACGCTCTCACGGAATACGGGCAGGTCGGTTCCAGGAACACCTCGAACACGCGAGACCCGTGGCCCCAGACAAGCGGATCGGCGCGCCAGT
>JAFMSA010000673.1 GCA_017353855.1 Alphaproteobacteria bacterium | reverse complement strand
CAGGCGCCACCGTGCCGCTGATGATCAAGGACGCCGAACCGCTCGCGGCGCAGCGGCTCGCGAACCATCGCGAGCATTTTGTCCGCCGTGCCAGGGTGGAGAGGTTCCAGCCAGTCGACGCGCTGGCGCCCGGCGGCGTTCAGGTGATAACCGACGGTGCAACCTTGATCCTGGGTCTCGGCGAAGTCATCGATTTCGCACGCGAGCGAGAGCGGCTAGGCAGGGAGATCGGCAGGCTCGATGCCGAGCTGGCCAAGCTCGCCGCGAAACTTGCCAATCCCAATTTCCTCGCCAAAGCCAAAGCGGAAGTGGTCGAGGAACAGCGCGAGCGTGAGGTGGACGCCAAACGCGAGCGCAACCGCTTGAAAGCGGCATATGATCTGTTGGGGACCTGATTATGGCTTGCCGGCAGATCCGCCCGAGAAAATTAGATCAAGTAAAAGGCTGCTTATTCATGGAAAGTTGCGGATGACATCACCATAGGAAGCGCGGGCCATCGATCGACGATCGGTAAGCTCGCAGGTTGGATTTTTCCGCTGCTGCTGCGGATTAGAGGCCGGAGCTGAGGAGTCGGGTAGACAAAGCTCAAAGGATTTGGTGATACCGGGCCATAATCGCCTATTTCGAATTTTATTGCGATCCCTCTATTCGACTGCCGGTCCCGGTCGGGTGGGGCGAAATACGCGCAGCGTGACTTTGTTCTCGGCCAAGACGGTGAGCAACCCCGCGGCTAAATCCGAGGGATCTCTCGAAAGTCCATGCTTGGACCCCCAAGTCGAAAGGAAAACCGGAGACCCCGTTGACCGGGAAGTTTAAGACCAGCGAGCGAATGCCTCCTCAGCACGGACCTCTTGAAGGTCAGTCTGCATACAGCCCTCCCTGTGGGCAAACCCGGGGAGTCTCCGCCCTTGCGGCGGGACTCCGCCGCAAGCCGGAAGGCCGGGGTACCCGCCCCGGAAATGTTCGATGAGACGGGTCACGATCGGTCCGGACGACCTTGTTGCAGCGGGCCTGATCAACCCCGACCGGCAAGAAGAAATCCGGCGCGTCGCCGCCGAGTTCGCGGTCGCTTTGACCGAGGACATGTCGGCCGTCATTAACCCCGCCGATCCGGATGATCCGATCGCGGCACAGTTCGTGCCGACAGCGGCCGAGCTCGTCACAACAGACCAAGAGCGCCTCGACCCGATCGGGGACGAGCGCTGGTCGCCGGTCGTCGGCATCGTGCATCGCTACCCTGACCGGGTCCTGCTGAAACCGAGCCTGCTGTGTCCGGTCTATTGCCGGTTCTGCTTTCGCCGGGAGGTGGTCGGCAAGAAAGGAGCGGTCCTGGACGATGAATCTCTCGCGGCTGCATTCAATTACATCCGCGAGCGGCCCCGGATCTGGGAAGTTATCGTCACCGGGGGCGATCCGTTTCTGCTCGCGCCGCGCCGCGTCGCGGACATCGTGCGCGCCCTCGAAGAGATCTCTCACCTCGGCGTCATTCGCTTTCACACGCGCGTCCCGATTGTCGATCCCCGGCGAGTGACGCCGGCGCTCGTGGATGCGCTTGCCGCCGAAAAGGCGGTTTACGTGGTGATCCACGCAAACCACCCGCGCGAACTCGGTTCGCAAGCTCAAGCGGCGTTGTTACGGCTGAGCCGCGCCGGCATCCCGCTGCTGGCGCAGACAGTCCTGCTGCGCGGGGTTAATGACGATGCCGGCGTACTCGAAGCCCTGTTTCGACGTCTCGTCACGATGCGGGTCAAGCCCTACTACCTTCATCATGCCGATCTGGCCCGCGGCACGAGCCGGTTTCGTACCGGCATCGCAAGCGGCCAACGGCTCGTGCGCTCGCTGCGAGGCCGCATATCGGGGCTGTGTCAACCGACCTATGTACTGGACATTCCAGGCGGCCATGGGAAAGTCCCGATCGGGCCTTGCGCCGTCCGGCAGGGCGGCGAGCGCGGCGGATGGCTCGTCAAAGACGCCACGGGAACGGAACACGACTATCCGGCCGACCCCGACGCAGCGGAGGAGTAAAGAGCGGAGTTAACTCGCGCACCAGCCAATCCTGCCGCTCAAGTCAAGCGCCCGCGACCCGCGATCCCACCCTGTGCGCTCCCGCGTCACCCTCACGCGGGTATCAGCTGGATGACAAGCTCGCGCTGCCCACGCAATAGCGTCGAGTTTGGCCATGCTGTCGCGCCCTCAACTAGCAGGACCACTCGTGCGCCAAGGCCTGCCGAAGGGTGTCGCCCGAAATCCGGCGGCTACTCACCGGTCCCGGGCGCATTGAGCAAGGCGGGGCTGCGTCACGCAGCTGCTCATCTGCTCGAACCGAGCTCGAAGCCTAGCCCAGCTAAGCTAGACGGCGAGTTCGCACCAAATCGGGGTGTGATCGGATGACCGGTCCTTCGCACGCGGCTTTTTGTCGATGTCGCAGACGGCGACCCGGTCGGCTGCATGCGGCGACAGCAGCAAGTGATCGATTCGCAATCCCTCGTCGCGGTGCCAACGGCCGGCCTGATAGTCCCAGAACGTGTAGCGATGGGGTTCACGGTGGAAGATCCGGTAGGCGTCGGTCAAGCCCAGATAGAGCAGCGCGCGAAACCGTGAGCGCGCTTCCGGACGGCACAGCGCGTCATCGCTGAACACAACCGGATCGTAGACGTCGTCGTCCGTCGGGCAGATGTTGTAATCACCGGCCAGCACGAAGGGGATCTCACGGCGCAGCAAGTCGCGGGCGTGGGCGGTGAGCCGCTCCATCCACGCCAGCTTATACGCGAATTTATCGGTCCCAATCGGGTTCCCGTTCGGCAGATAAACCGACGCTATCCGAACTTCGCCAAAGGAGGCCTCGATGTAGCGCGGCTGCTCGTCTTCGCTGTTTCCGGGCAGGCCACGGACGACTTCGTCCGGAGGCTGCTTCGACAGCAGGGCCACCCCGTTATAGGCGCGTTGCCCGATCGCTTCGACGTGGTAGCCGAGTGCCTTTACCTCCAGCATCGGAAAGTCGGCAGTCAGGCATTTCGTCTCCTGCAGGCACACCACGTCCGGCC
>JAFMSA010000125.1 GCA_017353855.1 Alphaproteobacteria bacterium | reverse complement strand
CAGAGCCGAACGAGCGCCCGCCGAAATGGTCGAGTGGCGCGGCCCCGATTTCGATCCCTACGCCGTTGACGAGGCCGTCATCCAAAAGCGGCTCGATCGGCTCGCGCCGGGACCCAACAACCACTCGGCGCATCGGCCACCGGAGAGCTGTTTGAGCCTCTCGGCATCAACGACACAGCTGGAGCGGATTTTCCGGGACCTGGATCAGGGACGGCCGCCCCGATGCGTGCTAGCGCGAGGTTAGTGGGGCGCCTCGGACAGTACATCTTCGTTGTGCCCGAGTTCAGTCTCGTACTGGTCCTCACGGCGGGGCTTTACGACAATGCCGCCCTGGCTTGGGTGGCATCAGAACGTGGACAGCCCTGCGGGCGCGCACCCGCGCGGCTAGTCTGATCCGTTCCAGCGCAGGGACCGCCAACGATGCGGCCCACTATCCTAGGATTATGAAAATCTAGGCCGCACCCTCCGTCTCGCGCCGCTGGGGTGCGTCGAGCCGGCAATCGGCTTCACCGTTACCACAACCGGAATTTTCCAGCCGGCATCGTGGTAAACTGTATCCACGAAGAATGGCTGATCGAGCAAGCTTAAGCGCGCCCTCCCCCTGATGACCGCTCATCATGGGGAGGGCGCCCGACCCGCTGCGCATGCTGATAGTGACGCGGATCCGCGGCGTCGGCGACGAGCGTTGACCGGCGTCATCGAAGGCCGAGCGGGAGAAACGACGAATAAATAGGGGGAACTTGGGTATAAGTGCTACATCAGGTGTGCCGTTCGGATAGTCCCGCCTCCTCCGCCTCGCGGCGGGTCATCGCGGCCGGACCCGCGGTGCGGCCAAATAGCCGGGTTTCGAGAAGCACCACCTGGTCGATCAGCGGCTCGACCGCGGCGCACGTTGTTCGACGCAGGCCCCTCCCGAGCGAGACAGCGGCCATTTGGGTTTGGCAGCGGGGACCGGCGTCCCCGCCCGGGGTTACCAATGGTCCCGCCGGCGGTCGTCCGGATGCGCGTCGTGTGCCTGTCACGAGAGCGTCACACAACTGTAATCGGTGAGTCACGGCTCGGCTGGTAAGACCGGCGCGGCGCGCGTGAACGGAAATGCCGGGGTCGTCCGCCGGCCCTCTTTCTGACGGCGCGAACCCGAACTGCAACAAGGTCGAGCGATGCTTTTGATCGAGAGCCTGTCCCGCAGGTTCGGACCGAAAACTGCGGTCTGCGATGTCTCCCTGCAGATCGAGAAAGGGGCGTTCGTCGGGGTGATCGGGCGGTCGGGGGCGGGCAAGACGACCCTCTTGCGCATGCTCAACCGGCTGGTCGAGCCGAGCGCCGGGCGCATCGTCTTCGACAGCGTCGAGGTCACCGCGCTGCGCGGCCGCCGCCTGCGGCAATGGCGCGCGCAGGCCGCAATGGTGTTTCAGCAATTCAACCTGATCGGCCGCCTTGATGTGCTGACCAATGTGCTGATGGGCCGGCTCGCCGCCGTGCCGGCGTGGCGCTCCCTCTCGGGATGGTGGCCCGAGGCGGACAAGGCGATGGCGCTGGCGGCGCTCGAGCACTTCGAAATCGCCCGGCTCGCCGGGCAGCGCGCCGACCATCTCTCGGGCGGCCAGCAGCAGCGCGTCGCGATTGCCCGCGCCCTCGTGCAGCAGCCCGACCTCGTGCTGGCCGACGAGCCGATCGCCTCGCTCGACCCGCGCAATTCCGAAATCGTCATGGAAGCGTTGCAGTGGCTCAGCCGGGAGTTCGGCATCACCGTGCTGTGCAACCTGCATTCGCTCGACATCGCGCGCCGCTACTGCGACCGGCTGATCGGCATGGCCGCCGGGAGGGTCGTATTCGACGCCGCGCCGGCCGCGCTGACCGACGCGGCAGCCCGCGACCTTTACGGCATCGAGGACGCCGACGACAGCAATGCCCGGGCACCAGCAGCCGCCCCGAGCTACCCGGCCGGAACCCTCGGGCACGCGACGGCCTGAGCGCCATTGCCACACCGATCACGAGCAACGAGGAGGACAATGCTCGGCCGTCGCATGTTCCTGCTGTCCGCCGCCGCGCTGTTTTCCACTTCCGCCATTGCCCGGGCAGAGGACTGGAGGAAGCAGTACCCAGAACTCACCTTCGCGGTCGTACCGGCCGAGAACGCGACAGGGGTCAGCGACAGGTACGCGCCGTTCGTCGCGTACCTGTCGCGCGCACTCGGCCTGCCCGTCAAATTGCGGCTGGCAAACGACTACGCCGCCGTCATCGAAGGCCAGCGCGCCGGCAACATCCAGATCGCGCATTACGGCCCCGCCTCCTACTCGAAGGCCTATCTGACCGGTGTCAAGACCGAGCCGTTCACCACCACCCGCAAGAACAACGGCGAGATCGGCTACTACTCGGTGATCTACGTGAAGGCTGACAGCCCCTACAAGGACATTCGTGACCTGAAGGGGAAGACGATCGCCTACGTCGACCCTAATTCGACCTCCGGTTACAACGCACCGCGCTTCTACCTGCACAAGATGGGCATCGAGGCGGACGCGTTCTTCGGGAATTCAATCGTCGCCGGCAGCCACGAAAACGTCGTCATCGCGCTCAAAAAAGGAACGGTCGACTGCGCCGCCGACTGGTGGAACGCCGACAACGACTCGAATCTGACGCGCATGGTCCATAAGGGGATGGCGAAGAAGGAAGACTTCCGCATCGTGTTCAAGACGCCGCTGTTGCCCGGCTCGCCGAACGCCTTCCTGTCGACGCTGCCTGCCGATCTCAAAGAACGCATCAAGGCGGCGTTCATCGAAGCGCCGGTAAAGGACAAACCCGCCTTCGACCGGCTGTCCGACGGCAAGGACAAGGGCTTCGTCCCAGTCACCCACAAGGACTACGAAAGCATCGTCGAGATGATCCAGTTCGTCGACGAGATGCGTAAACGGCACAGCTGACGAACCCGACCGTACAGTCCGCGTCGAACTTCGAGGAGAAGCAGATGCTCAATCGCCGTGACCTGTTGCTTGCCGGCGCCACGCTGGTGACCACCGCCGGGGTTGCCCGCGCCGAGGATTGGAAAAAGCAATATCCGGAACTGACCTTCGCGGTCGTGCCGGCGGAGAACGCCACGGGGGTCAGCGACCGCTACGCGCCGTTCGTGAACTATCTGTCGAAAGAGCTCGGCGTGCCGTTAAAACTGCGGCTGGCGAACGACTATGCCGCCGTCATCGAGGGCCAGCGCGCCGGCAACATCCAGATCGCCTATTACGGTCCGGCTTCCTATTCCAAGGCCTATCTGACCGGGGTCAAGACCGAGCCCTTCGTTACGACGCGCAACAACAATGGGGCGATCGGGTATTACTCGGTCATTTATGTGAAGGCCGACAGCCCGTATCATGACATTCACGATCTCAAGGGGAAGACGATCGGCTTTGTCGATCCCAATTCGACATCGGGCTACAATGCGCCGCGCTTCTACCTGCACAAGATCGGCATCGATGTCGACAATTTCTTCGGCAACTCGATCATCACCGGCAGCCACGAAAACGGCATCATCGCGCTAGCCAAGGGTACCGTTGATTGCGCCGCCGACTGGTGGAATGCGGATGACGACTCGAACCTGACGCGCATGGTCAAGAAGGGGATGGCGAAGAAGGAGGACTTCCGCATCGTCTTCAAGTCGGGCCTGCTGCCGGGCTCGCCCTACGCCTACTTGTCGACCCTGCCGGCCGGTCTGAAGCAGGCCATCGTCACGGCGTTCGACGAGGCGCCAAAAAAGGACAAGGCCGCGTTCGATCGCCTGTCCGACGGCAAGGACAAGGAATTCGTCCAGGTCAGCCACAACGATTACGCGGACATCGTCGAGATGATCCGGTGGGTCGACGAGCAGCGCAAGAAGCGGAGCTGAGTGAAAAACCGCATTCGGTTGCTGACATGACCGTCGGCGTTCCGACGCTGCCGCGGCATCGCCAGGCGCAGCTTCTCGCGGCCTATGAACGCGAGGTGACGCGCCGCCGGCTGCAATGGTTTGCGGTGCTCGGCGCGTTGGCGGTGTTGATCGCCGTTGCCGGGCAGTGGGGTGAAGTCGAGCCCGGCAACCTGCTGCACCACCTGTCCGGCCTGACGAGCTATTTCGGTCGGATCATGCCGCGCCTGCGCGTTGCACATTTCGCCGCGGACGTGGCGGATTGGTACTGGAATTTCTTCGGCTGGCTGAAGCTGCTGTTCGACACCGTGCTGATCGCCTATCTGGCGACGCTTGCGGGCACGCTCGGCGCCGCCGTGCTGGCCTTCCCGGCCGCCGCCAATCTGGCGCCGAGCCTCAGCCTTCGGTGGTGCGTCAAGCGGCTGCTAGAGTTCTGCCGCACGGTTCCGGACCTGGTCTTCGCGCTGATGTTCGTCGCGGCGCTGGGGCTGGGCCCGCTGGCCGGGGTTCTGGCGATCGGCATCCACAGCTTCGGCACACTCGGCAAGCTGTTCACCGAGGTCGTCGAGAACATCGACATGAAGCCGGTCGACGGGGTACGCAGCACGGGCGGACGCTTCGCCGAGATCGTCCGCTACGGCGCGCTGCCGCAGGTCCTGCCGAACCTTGCTAGCTATGCCTTGCTGCGCTTCGAGATCAACGTGCGGGCGAGCGCAATCGTCGGCTTTGTCGGGGCCGGCGGCATCGGTCAGGACCTGTTCGTCGCAATCCGCAAATTCTATTACAGCGACGTCAGCGCAATCCTGCTGCTGATCATCGTCACGGTTTCGGTAATCGACCTGCTGACCGAGAAGATCCGCCACCGCCTGATGCCGGTGGAGCGCATCCGGTGAGCGCTCTGCGAGAGCTTCTCGCCGGCGACCCGGCCGTGGTCCTGACGCGGCACCGCAGCCTGCTGGTGAAATCCCGGCAGCGCCAAGCCGCCCAGATCGGCGTCCCGGCGGCTTTCATGTGCTTGACTATGTTCGCCGTCTGGTGGCTCGGCATATCGTCCGCACAGATCGGGTCGGGGCTCCGCGAACTCGTCAAATTCGCCGCGCTGATGCTGCCGCCGTCGACCGGCGGGCATTTGCGGTTGTTTGCGCACGCAATGGGCGAGACATTGGCGATCGCGTTTCTTGGCACGCTCAGCGCGGCGGTGCTTGCGTTGCCGCTTGGCCTGTTTGCGGCCAAGAACACGACGCCGAGCCTCGCCTTGCGCTTTGCTATCCGCCGGCTGCTCGATACGATCCGCGGGATCGACACGTTGATATGGGCGCTGGTATTCGTCGGAGTTGTCGGGCTCGGGCCGTTTGCCGGCATTCTGGCGATCGCGGTGTCGGATACCGGCTCGTTCGGCAAATTGTTTTCCGAGGCGATCGAGGCGGCGCGGGCGCACGAGCGCGAAAGCGTCATTGCCTGCGGCGGCACCCAGTGGATGGGCATCCGCTTCGGGCTTTTGCCGCAGGTCCTGCCGGTCATCGCGAGCCTGGTGCTGTATTTCTTCGAATCGAACACGCGGTCGGCAACAATCATCGGCATCGTCGGAGCCGGCGGCATCGGGCTCCAGCTGTCGGAGCAGATCCGCACCTACGATTTCGACCAGGTGTCATTCATCATCTTGTTGATCCTCGCCGCGGTCGCCTCGATCGACTGGGCCTCGGGCAGACTGCGGGCCGCGATGATCGGCCGCCGGCCGGGGACGGCCTGATGCGCGCCACCCTCGTCCTGATGGTGGCCCGAACGGCCGCCGCCGTGTCACACGATACCGCGCCGCTTTAGCGGCATTCTCCGCGGCAGCGCCGATGGGCGGGGGCGTTCTGTGGGTCAATTCCCGCCGAAATGTGTTAAATTAAAGCACTGATTCTATTTAGTGACAGCTCGTCACGCGCACTTTCCAGACACCGCAACCGCTTGCTCGGCGAGCGCTGCGTAAGGCCCCCAGCTCGTTGCCAACCGTCCCAGCCACCATTTCAGGCCCAGGATCCTGGCATGAGCGGCTGAAAGGGGGGCTGACGGCAAAAAAGGGGCAGGACAGCACGGTAAGCCGGACCAAATCGGGAAGGGCGCGGCCGATTCGCAGCTGAAGCAGTCCAGCTCCGGTTGACGCGATGGCTGCGTCCCGCAACGACGAGGGCGAGGACTTTCGGAGGCGAGCCGGGCGAATATCGGTCGCTGCCCTGGTTGGCCCCCAGACGCTTACCCGCGCTCCGCGGCAGCGATCCCAGAGCGGATGCGCGGGGATCAATTTCCGTTCGCATGCGGCGGTGCCGCCAATATCCTCGTCATCACGCGGCCGGGCGGCGTCGCCAGGTCGAAGGGAGAGATGCATCTTCAGAACGGGCATCATTACTTGATAATTTGGATCAGCCGTGACGAGACAACGTCTGATTTCGCCGCTGTGTTCTGAGCGGCCGCGCGCAGCGCCGCTTTCGCGGGGGTGACAAGCATCGCGGAGGTTCCCTTGAGATTGATCTTCACCTGCGGCATCCGCACCCTGCCGGGCCGCGGCCAATCGTTGCAACGGCTCTATCGCGATCATCTCGGCGAAGCAGTGCTCGCCGAAGAACTGGGTTTCGACGGCGTATGGGCGAGCGAGCACCATTTCTCGCCTGACGCTTGGAATCCGTCGGCGGCGGTGTTTCTGGCCGCGGTTGCCGCGCGCACATCGCGGGTGCGGCTTGGCAGCTTCGTCCTGCTGTTGCCGCTGCATAACCCGGTGCGCGTCGCCGAGGATTTCGCGGTGCTCGACAACATTTCGCTCGGCCGTGTCGATCTGCCGGTCGGGGTCGGCTCGGCGCTCGCCGAGTTCAAGAGCCTCGGCATCCCGTTCAGCGAGCGCTTGGGGCGCACCTTCGAGGGCCTCTCCGTCATCGGAAAATGCTTTGCCGGACGCGAATTCTCGCATCAGGGCAAGTATTACGATTTCCCCGAGGTTCAGATGACGACGACGCCGGTGCAGCCGGGCGGGCCGCCGATCTGGGTTGCCTCGATGGGCGAGCAGAGCGTCAACTGGACAGCAAGGCGCGGCTATCACCTGGCTGCAGGCGCCGGCCGCGGCCACGCCCGCTGGGAAGAACTGTTGCGGCAATATGGCCATGACCCGGCAACCCGCCAGGTCGCCTCGGTGCCGTTGCGCCTGCACCTCGCCGAGAGCCGGACGCAGGCCTGGGACGAGAGCGAAACCGGCCTCCACCAGGTATTGCATTTCTACCGCACGCGCGGCCAGGACCCGAGAGCCGGCAGCACCGCAGCGGGGGCGCTCGAAACCCTGCCGCCGGTCGGCCAATTCCGCGACGTGCCCGGCATCGGGCATGGCGGCCAGCCGTTCATGATCGGCACTCCCGACGCGGTGATGCCCATGCTCGAAGCCTACCGCTCGAAGCGGCTGACGCATCTTTCCCTCAATTTCCACCAGCCCGGCCAGGACGCCGCGGCGGTGCGCCGGTCGATGCAATTGTTCGCCAAGGAGTTGATGCCCGAACTCATAAAATGGCCGGAGCGCGCTGCGTGACCGCCGCGACGGCCGTATTTTCAGCGCAAAGGGCGCCAACGATTCGCCGGGCGCGCGGGAATATCCCGATCAGGCCCGGTGGCCTGACCGGGAAGTTTCTGCGCTGTGAGAATTCTCCTCGTCACACCGGCGAAAGCCGGTATCCATAGTAAACGACACCAAGCTCGAACGGTCGCGAAACATTGGGGTCACGCGGCCTACCCAGCCGAGCGGTGTCAGCTACCCGAAAGGGGGAATCGTGATGTTCAGAGGTTTCGTGCTCGGTGTCGTGGCAACAATTATAGTCATTTTGGTATTGGGGTTCGCGGCTGTGCAACTGGGTCTCATTCCGGTCAATGCTGACGCCAGTCCTGGTAGGCTGGAAACCTGGGCAGCAGGGACGGCGTTGGATGCGGCCCTCCGTCGCGAAGCGCAAGGCTCCAATCCTGTCGAGCTGACCGACGATAATCTTGTTGCGGGCGTCAAGCTCTATGGACGGTATTGCGCGGTGTGCCACGGCACGGCGAAAGGAGTTTCGGCAGCCTCGCCCGTCGCGAAAGGACTCTACCCACGGCCTCCGCAATTCGCGACACACGGGGTTGAGGACGACCCGGAAAGCTTTTCATTTTGGAAGATCAAGCACGGCATACGCTGGACGGGTATGCCATCGTGGGAGAGCGCACTAAACGACCAGCAGATATGGACGCTGGCCCTATTTCTTAAACACATGGACAAGCTGCCGTCCGCCGCACAGGAGGTGTGGCAAACCGTTACGAATTAACGCCTGCGCACTGACCAGCTGGTGACGTATCTGACCACCGCCTGCCGGCAAAGCCTCATTCAGTCGCCGGGTTCGTGTTCCGCACGGTTTTGGCGCTCATTTTACTTGGCCGACCTCTGCGCCGGCCACCCGTGATGCTCGAAACCAGTGTCGCGTTTCGTTCACCGACCATCGGGAGCGCACTAGCTCGCGGATCCGACCTGCCATTTTCAATCTGGCGCGGATCGAACAGAAGTGTTTCGTCCTGAGGGGCGGCGTTGCGCGACCAATTTCTCCCGGTTCCAAGGTTCACGGCGGGCCATCGGGAGATCACTGGGGTCGCGCATCGTGATGGTCCTCTGTTGAGCAGAGCGTCAGAATTGCTTGCTTGTCGCTGAGACCTCTCAAGGGCAGCGGTAAGTCCGGCGGTGCCCAACCGCCGGCGATTCGCAACATCGCAAGCTGGCCCAATGCGCCCATCAGGCAGCGCAACCTACCCGTTTGGGACGTCCCAAGCTGCTCCCCGAGTACTCGCGGCCGTTCTACCCGCCGGCGACAGAAGGACATCAATGCCTGCTCGCCAGGTTGACCGCAAACGAGAGAGTGCCCACGAATACGAGGCTGAATGCCCTCTGCCACGATGACCGCAGCCGGCGGCTGCCTGGCGTGGTTGGCCTTCGATATTCCGGGTCGCCAGTTCGTGTCGCGCAGTTGGTTCAATCTGGATGGATGATGGAGACCAGGACGCCCATGCCGAGATCAGCATGCATGAGGGCGTCTGCCGCCGGCGAGCCCGTGTTGAGGTAGGGGTACGCCAGTCAGGCCGAGCGGGTCGCGGTCTGCCCCTCGACGGGCAAGTTGTTCCGAATCCAATGC
>JAFMSA010000008.1 GCA_017353855.1 Alphaproteobacteria bacterium | reverse complement strand
GCGATCGCCTCGCCAATCTCCATCCCGTGGCGCTCGTGGACGAAGGAGACGTCGTCGACGATAAAGACCCCCGGCTCGCGGATCGATCGCAGATCCTCGATCACCCGCTGCGGGCTGACCAGCCGGTAGCTGCGACCGTAAAACGTCCATGCGCTACAAAACGAGCAATCCCACGGACAGCCGCGGGAGAACTCGATCGAGGCGCACGGATCGAGCGTACCGAGAAAATATTTTCGGCGATGGCGCAGCAGATCGCGCGCCGGCATCACCTCGTCGAGAGAGTCGACAAAGGCGGGAGGACACCCTCCCTCGCCGGCGGCGGTCACAATACCCGGAACGGAGCCAAGATCGGTTCCGCGCTCGATCGCACTGAGCAGCGCCGGCAGCGCCGCCTCGCCCTCACCCTTGAGGACGCAGTCGATTGACCCTGCACCGTGCTCCATGACGGCGCTCGCCGTAAACGACGCGCTGTGCCCGCCGACGCAAACGAAGGTTTCGGGCAACAGCGTCTTGGTCGCCTTTGAGAGATCGACGATTTCCGGGACGTTCGCCAGGTAGTTGCAGGAGAACGCCACCACTTCCGGCCGCCAGCGTCGCAGCAGGCGAAAATAGGTCCTGTGGCTGTCTACCTGCAGATCGACGAGCCGGACGTCATGTCCGGCTCGTCGCACCGATTGCGCGACAAGCTCGAGCCCCAGCGGCTCGAGTCGCAGGAAAACCTTTGTATACAACAAAGGACCGGGATGGACACCGAGTAACCGCACAGACACCCCCTGGGAGGCTCGCGCCGAGAAAGGCTAATGTGTCGACCGAACAGCTGTCGAGAGATCCCGTAGATGAAACACGAATGGACCACACTGGTTGCGGACCTCGAGCGGCTTTTAAAGCTGCGCGCGATCCCGTTCGGCATGAAGCTCTTCGAACGCCGCAAAGATATGGCGGAGATCCCGAAGATCCGCCGCCCGCAGGCCGTGCACGCGCTCGATCAGATCGTTGCGCAGGCAGCCCGGCTCGGCTGGACGGTCGGCGTCACGAGCGAGGATCTCGTCGGGGCGCAGTGCAGGGCGGTGGTCGGGCTCGGTTTTGCGAAGGATGACGCATGGCGTTCCGGTCAACACATGGTCGGTGTGTGGTACGGCGCGGCCGAGGATGCGCGCGCGCATCAGGCGGCGATGGAGTGCGTGCCCGACGGGCGCTACGAGGCGCTTGCCGTCGCTCCGCTCGCGAGCGGGCGGCTCGATCCGCCCGACATCGCGCTATTCTACGCGACACCCGGCGCGATGATCTACTTCATTAACGGGCTGCAGTTTTCCGGCTACAAACGCTTCGATTGGAGCGTCGTCGGCGAATCGGCATGCGCGGATTCCTGGGGACGCGCGCTCAAAACCCGCCGGCCGAGCCTGTCGATCCCATGCTATGCCGAGCGCCGTTACGGCGGGGTGCTGGATGAGGAGATGCTGATGGCGCTACCGCCCGACGACATCCCGAAAGCGATCGCCGGGATGGAAGCGCTCGCCAAAAACGGCTTGCGCTACCCCTTTCCACAATACGGTGTTCAACAGGATGTCCGAGCCGGCATGGCGGTCAGCTATCCCGCCCGCGCCGACTGATCTTCTCCAACCACGCGAGGTTGCTGCGTCATGAACGCTGCCTGGCCCAGGCCCCCTCGGCCGTGCCGGGGTTTCCACGTCGTCGCATGGACGGTCCTCGGTCGCGACGTGGATGGCCTGCTTTGCGCCCGCGCCTGACGCGTTGCTATCGCCCGCGCAAGCCCTTTGCGACGAGCTGACCCAACCCTGCCTCGCCCGGGGCGGGGAAGGCGGCGCCCGGTCATCTTCAAGAGGCTTCGAGGAGAGGGCGTCAGCCCGGCAAGAAACGGTCCAAGTGGCGGCGAGCCTCGGGAAGCCGGTTTTGCGCGGCCGCGGTTCTCTCCAGCACGCGCGTGATCCGGGCCGGCGGGAAATCCAGCTGAACGAGCGCAACGCCGCGGTCGAATGCCTCGCTGTAGCGGACGATCAGGTCGTCCCGGAAACGAAAGCAGCTGATGCCTTCGAATAACACCGGGCGACCCGCGCTCTCCGGCAGAAGCGAGGCATAGCTGAAGCGGAAACGGGCGTATCCTGTCGCCCCGTCGCTCACGGGATCGATAAACTCCCAGCAATAGCTACTGCCGGTCTCGTGAAAGCGCTGCAGCATCGCGGCGATCGCATTCCTGCCGGTGTGGCTGCCGAAAAACCCGTCTTCATAGATTCCGTCGGCGGTGAACAGCGACGCCAGCCCTGCAGCGTCGTTTGTTTCGACCGCACGAGCAAAAGTGCCCAGCAGCCCCGGAAAGAAGTTCGGCGTCATCGTGCAAATGCCCGCACAAACGTATCAACCGCGCCCGCCACGGCGAGCGCAATCTCGCGCTCGCCGGCCGGGCTTTCCACACGCAAGACCTGCCGCAGATGGATCTCGCCGCGCACCAGACTAACGAAATGCTCGGCGGCGAGCCAAGTGTCGGGCAGCGACAATGCGCCGGATGCCGCCGCACTGCGCAAAAACGCCTCGATCCGGGCGCGCTGGCGCTCCGGCCCGGCGCTCCAGAAAACCTGACCCAGCGCCGGGAAACGCGTGACCTCACCCAGGATGATGCGATGCAGAGCGATCGCGTCGGGAGCCAGCACGAGCTCGAGAAAACGGCGGCCCAGGACCGTCAGCGACGCCCGGACGTCGCGCGGGTCGAGCTCGCCCGCCGAGAACGGCGCAAAGTAGAGCTCGCATTCGCGCCCGATGACCGCGCCGAAGAGCTCCTCCTTGCTGCCGAAATGGGCGTAGACGGTGGCCTTGGAAACACCCGCCTCGCGCGCGATCGTATCCATGCTGACCGCGCCGAAACCGCCGGCGAGAAAGGCCCGCTTCGCCGCAGTCAGGATGCTCTCCGCCTTACCGCCCGGGGCCTCGTTTCGCTGCATCGCTCGTTGCGCCCCCTCAGCTTATTTCACGCTCCGCTGCCGGGTGTTGACAGGATGGAGCAATGCCTGCTTTATGTGCAACAATAAACTGAACCGTTCAGTTTAGGCGAGGATGCGCAAGAAGGTTGTGGCGGGGCTGGCCGTGGCGGCGCTCGCCGTGGGCGTTATCGGCGGCTTGTACTGGTGGAACGTGCTGCGTTTCCGGCAGACGACGGACGATGCTTACGTCCAGGCCGATGTCACGGTGATCAGCCCGAAAGTCGAGGGTTACATCAAGAAGGTGCGGGTCGCCGACAATCAGAACGTCGCCGAAGGCGCGATCCTCTTCGTCATCGACGATCGCGATTTCAAGGCCAAGGTGGCCCAGGCCGAGGCGGTGGTTGCGACCGGGGAAGCAACGATCGCGACCTATGAGAGCCGCTTCAAACTTCAGCAGGCGATGATCGATCAGGCGGCGGCAAACGTGCAATCCGCCGAAGCCGATCTCGCCCGTGCGCAGCAGGACTACAAGCGCTACGGCACATTGATGACGAGCGATTTTGCGAGCCGCCAGCGCTTCGAGCAGGCGCAGGCCGACGCCCGCAAATCCGAGGCGTCGCTTGCCAGGAGCCGTGCCGCGCTGGCGGCCGAGCAGAACCAGCTCGCCGTGCTTCGCTCGCAGCAGCACGAGGAACAGGCCAGGCTCGCGCAGGCCCGCGCTAATCTGCGGCTCGCGCAGAACGATTTCGACAATACGGTCATTCGCGCTCCGATATCCGGCATCGCCGGTAATCGCGCCGGCCAGGCCGGCCAATACGTCAAGCCCGGCACGCAGCTATTGTCGCTGGTGCCCCTGCCCGGTGTTTACATAACGGCGAATTTCAAGGAGACGCAGCTGACGCGTATGCGGCCGGGCCAAATTGCCGAAGTGTCGGTCGACGCCTATCCGGATGTGCCGCTCAAGGGGCGCATCGAGAGCTTCGCCCCTGGCAGCGGCGCCGAGTTCAGCCTGTTGCCTCCGGACAATGCGACCGGGAACTTTACGAAGATCGTTCAGCGAGTTCCGGTGCGGATCGGGCTGCCCGCGGACAGCCCGCTTACCCGGCTGCTGCGTCCCGGGCTCTCGGTCACCGTTAGCGTGGACACCCGTGACGCCGGCAGCGGTGGCATAGGCTCGGCACAAGCCCGGCCCGCGGCGGCTCCAGGCCCAGTAGAGCCGCAATGAGCCGGGCGCTTGCGTCGTCGCTGCGCCATGTGCGGATCGCCCTGCGCCCTCCGCCGAAGGCGGCTCCAAGACCGGTACCCGGATCCACCGCTGCACCGGCGCCTGCGCAAACACCCGCGGAGATCCCGCGGCTTCGCGACTGGGTCGGCATCATCGCGATGGTGTTCGGGCTGTTCATGGCGATCATGGACGTTCAGATCGTGACCAGCTCCCTCACCCAGATCCAAGGCGGACTGTCGGCCAGCCCGGATGAGATCAGCTGGGTGCAGACCGCCTACCTGATTGCCGACGTCGTCATGGTGCCGCTGTCGGGAACGCTCTCGCGGTTGCTGTCGACCCGCGTGCTGTTCGTGAGCGCGACGCTTGGCTTTACCGCAGCGAGCGCACTGTGCGCCACTGCGACGAGCCTCACTCAGATGATCGTCTACCGCGCGCTGCAAGGGTTCAGCGGGGGTGCCATCACTCCCTCCGTGTTTCCGGTCCTGTATACGAAATTCCGCGGGCCGCAGCTGGCGACGCTTATGGTGCTGATCTCGCTGATCTTGAACCTGTCCTCGACATTGGGCCCGACGATCGGAGGATTCCTGACCGACACCTTCTCCTGGCAGTGGCTGTTCCTCGTCAACATCGTGCCCGGCATTACTGTCGCGCTCGTCGTGTGGCGGGTCATCGACATCGACAGGCCCGACCGGTCCTTGCTGCGCTATTTCGACTTCTGCGGGCTCGCGCTGATGGCGCTGTTTCTCGGTTGCCTCGAATACGCGCTCGAGGAGGGCCCGCGCTGGGACTGGTTCGCAGACGATACGATCTTCCTCGCCGTCGCGGTATCGAGCCTCGCCTCAATCCTGTTCTTCTGGCGTGTGCTGACCTATCGCCAGCCGATCGTCGATCTGCGGACGTTCACGAACCGAAATTTCGCGCTGGGCTCGTTCTACACTTTTATTATCGGCACCGGGCTCTACGGCGCGACGTATCTCGTCCCGCTCTTTCTCGCGCAGGTGCGCGGCTTCAGCAGTCTGCAGATCGGCGAGACCGTCGTCGTCACCGGGCTTGCGCAAATGGCCGTGTCGCCGTTCACGACCCAAATCGCGCGCAACCTCGATCTGCGCCTCATGCTGGCGTTCGGCATGGGTCTCTTCGCTGTCGCGATGTATCTGACCGCGGGCCTGACCAATCAGGCGAGCTTTGCGGAGCTGCTGGTGCCGCAGGCGCTGCGCGGGGTCGCGTTGATGTTCTGTTATCTGCCGGCCAATCTGATCGCGCTCGGCACCTTGGCCCCCGATAAGCTGAAGAACGCGGCCGGGCTCTACAATCTGACGCGCGATCTCGGCGGTGCGATCGGGCTCGCTTTGCTCGTGACGGCGATGAACGACCGGCTGCACTTTCACTGGAACCGGCTGATCGAAGACATAAACCCGGCGCGTCCGGCGGTGCAGCATTTTCTCGACACCCAGATGCAGCGCTTGGACGGAATGATCAGCGGCGACCCGGCGCAAGCCGCCATCAAGCTCCTCGCCGACGTGGTGCAGCGCGAAGCGCTCGTGCTGAGCTACAACGATGCCCTGATGCTGCTGGGAGGAGGTTTCGTGCTCGGCCTCGTGCTGATGCCGCTCGTCAGGAATCCCCGCAGCGCCCTCACCGCCGAGCGCCATTGAGCCCGCATCGGCCGGCTCTAACGCCCGTGCAGCCAGTCCTCGATCAGGCGCCGGGCGATCGAGTCGAGGCGCGGCATTCGGAACGAGTCGTCGTCGACATGCGTCAACAGCCAGTCGCGTTCGCACCAACGGGCGTCCTCGAGCTCGCCATAATCGACAGTGATCTCGGTGGTCAGCGCTTCCGCGTGAAAGCCCAGCATAATATTGGCGGGGAAGGGCCAAGGCTGTGAGGAGTGGTAGCGGACGGCACCGACCTCGATCCCGGTCTCTTCGCGGACCTCGCGTGCAACCGCATCTTCGAGGCTCTCTCCCGGCTCCACAAAGCCGGCGAGCGTGGAGTACATGCCTGGCGCAAAATTCCGCGACCGTCCCAGCAACGCGCGCTCGCCATGGGTCACCAGCATGATCACGGCGGGGTCGGTGCGCGGGAAATGCATCGTATTGCAGTCCGGATTGGTGCAACGGCGCATGTGCCCCGCTTCCTCGCTGCGGGTCGGGCTGCCGCACAACCCGCAATAGCGATGCCGCGAGTGCCAGAACGTCATTGCGCGGGCGAGCGCCAACAGTGCTCCCTCGCGCCGGTCAATGCGCGGCCCGACCTGTCGAAGATCGGCAAATCTCACCGTCGCCGCGCCGATCCCGCTCGCCGCGACGGCTGGAGAATGCAGCGTTTCGAGCGGCGTCTCGACCGGTGACAGATCGAGCGCGAAATGCGCCCGCTCTTCAATGACGCCGAGGAACACCACGTCGCCGCTGCCGAGCCGCTCCTCGACCCTTGCCCCGAGGATCGAGGTGATGCTGGCCGACGCCAGCACGACGGCCTGGGGTTCGCCGCCGTCGAGCTCGACGACCAGATTCTGGTTGCGCCAGACCGGAACAAAAAGGCTGCCTGGATCGACGACGCGCTCGACGATCCAGGCGGTATCGCGGCGGCGCAGACCGGCGCGCTCGAACCCCGGATGAGAGTAGAAATTAGACCCTCGCATTCCGGCACCCTGGCACATCCGCGGGCGCCGCGGCAAGTTGCGGCTCACAGCATGGCGAGCGAGGCCCCAGATAGGCGCGCTCGACATCGTTTTGCCATCAGCGAAAGAGCATACCGATAGGCCCCGGCGGCGGCTTCGAAAGAGCCGAACCGACGCAGCATATCCGCGCCGGCGGCATGGAAGAGGTGTCAGCGATCGAGCTCCCCCGAAGCTCCGAGCTCGTCGATAAGCGCCCGCGGTTCCCTCGCGAAGATTCGCGGTCCGGCGCAGCCTGACGTGGATTTCGGGCAATCTGTGGAGATAGGACAGCATCGGCGTCAGGTTGAGATCGGCAGGAGAGTATACTGCCGCCGACCAGATGCCCGGTTTGCGCCACGGCGCGGTCGAGCATCGCGAATTGCCCTTCGAGTGTCGGCAGGGCGGCTTCAATGGCGGGGCGATTCGGGTTGCCCGTCCGCGGTACCCGGGAAGAAACAGGCGCCGAGATAAGGGCGCGCGACGAGCGTGTCGAAATGCGCGTTGACGATCGAGATCCACTGCTCGGCCCGGGCGCCCTCTGCCGGATCGGGTGAGACCAGCGGTGGGCGGCCAAAGGCGTCATCGATGTAAGCGCAGTTCGCGCGACTCGGAGAGAGGAGAGAGGAAGATCACCGTGGCGAAGCGCCGGGATCTTGCCCGGCGGATGGATCGCCGTCGATTTCGGTTGTGTGCGGCATGACCGGCATTAGCGGGTAGGGCACGCCCTTCTCGTGGGAGGCGATGTGGGTGACCCAGACGTAATTGCTTTGTGGCAGGCCGATAATCTGTCGCGTTGTCGATGTGCGACAACCGGACGACGTGCGAGAAGGCCGGGAATCGACACGCATCTGCTGCCGCGAGGTCCTTGCACCGTAAGCAACCCCGCGGCTAGAGCCGGGGGCTTTCGGTCCGGACGAAAGCCGCGCTTGGGACACTGGGAGATCAAGACCGAGATGCGAATACTTCCTCAGTTCGGACCGCTCCAACGTGCGGGCGAAACGGATCGTACTCAACTGCCTCGCAACATTGGCGAGGGAACGGAAGCCAAAAGCTTCCTCGCACGGGGCCCCTTACGGGGCCAATGGGGTATCCCCGTCCCTGCGGCGGGGCTCCTCCCCATGTCGGGCATCCGCCCCGGAAAGATTCGTGACGGCGAGCCGGATGACAAATAACGGAGCTTACGCAAAAAACATCAAATGATTGCAACAGCTGCCGATAAATTTACCTTTTGCCGGGGCGACCCGAGAGGCCGCCCGCCTCTGGGAGGATCAATCATGTCCGATTTTGCAGCACTGCGGCTTACCTGGGAGCACCGCGTCCTGAGCATACTGCGCATCGTGGTCGGGCTGCTCTACATGGAGCACGGCCTCGCAAAGCTCGTGCATTTCCCGCTCACGCCGGAGTGTTCGGTTTCGCGAGTGCCGGGCTGCCACGTCCCCTACACCCTGTTCTCACTGAGCCCGGGCCTCCAAGGCTTATTGGAGTTGGTGGGCGGTCTGCTGTTCGCGCTGGGTTTGTTCACCCGCCCCGTCGCCTTTATTCTCGCGGGCAACATGGCGGTCGCCTATTTCATGGTGCACGCCCCGAGAGGCTTCTTCCCACTGCTCAATGGCGGGGAATTGGCGATCATGTACTGCTTTGTCTTTTTCTATTTCTGGCTCGCGGGCGGCGGCGAATGGAGCCTCGATCGATGGCTTGCGCCCGCATCCACGCTCCGCGACCGTCCCGCCCAATCCCGCGCGGTTTAGTCTGCCGCCCGAGACATGAAGAGGAGCAGCGCCGCGTGCAGCGGCGCTGCTCCGTCGGGATTACTCGGCGGCGGCGAGGGTGCGCGCTTGCGCCGCGGCAAGCACGGCGGCGGCCTCCTTGGCGACGCGCGTGCCCTCGAAAAAGCGCGGGTTCTGCGTACCCCACAGACGCACCGCGTTGGCGAAGGTGAAGTCGCGGAAATCATCCGCGGTGATATGGCCGTCCTCGACCAGTTCGTACGCCTCAGGCACCGGGTGGCGCATGTCGATAACGTCGAAATGCCCGATATCCGAGCTGAAGATCGCGTTGAGCTTGGTCCCGAACGGGTTGTTGCGGCCGAACGCCGTGGCGTTCATGCGGTCGTCGGCCTCACAGCCGAAATAGTAGGGCTTTGCGTAGAGATCGACCCAGTCCTCCTTGCGCGTGATCCTGCAGGACGAGAAATCGTCAAGGGTCTCGAGGTTGCCTGTCAGGTAGGCCTGTTCGGGGTCGGGCAGGCCGCCGCGCTCGCGCAACGCTGCTGCGATGTCGCCATAGCCATACTTCTCGACGAGGTCCATCAATTTGCCACGGTCGAGTTTGTCCGGGTGCATGCGTTCGAGAGCCTGCGCGTTGCGCCGCTCCCAGTGCTCGATCAAATCGCCGAATAACTGGCTTGCCCAACCGACACCGCCCTCGAGGAACGCGAAGCGCAAATCCGGGAAGCGACGCGTGACACCGCCCAGGAAGATCGCTTTGGCGGTCGCATGGCCGGCCGCGGCGAAATGGCCGATGTGGTTGTAGGTGAAATTGGTCGGCGACAGGCGCAGGCCCTGGTTGCTGCTGGCGCTGTGGAAGGTCGGCGCGATACCTAATTCCACGCACTTCCGCCAAACGGGATCATAGTCGTACTCGCTGTCTATGCCGAGCACATCGTACCATGTCGCAAAGCGTGCGCTGTCGGGGTCGTTGGCGGCAGCCGCCGCTACCTTGCGGGCCATGTTGCTGCCGAACATGCCCACCTTCGAGCCCAGCTGCTTGGTGACGAATTCGAGCTCCGCGATCGCCTCGTCGGGGGTATGCATCGGGATGATCGCCGCCGGCGTCAAGCGGTCAGCCAGCCCGCTGAAATAGTCGGCCGAGACGATGTTGTAGGCGCGGATCACGGCACGGCGCGTGGCGTCGTCCTGGATTCGCGGGAAGCGCAGCCCGGCCGTCGGGTACACAATGACAAAGTCGAGCCCCAGCTCGTCGAGCCGGTCATAAAGCAGCTTCGGCATCATCGCGGTGGCGCGGTCGAGGGTGTTTTCCGCCTGACGCGCCCAAAACGCCTGCTGCCCGATGCGCTTGTGGCGGCGCTCGGCAACCGTCATCGAGAGCGCTTCGCGAGTCGTCCCCATCGCCTTCAAAAAGCCATCGGCGGCCAGATCGCCGCCGACCTTGCGCATCTTCTCGCTGAACACAGGATCGTATTCGACCCAATGCCCGTCGCCGTCCACGATCGGGTGGTCGATTTTTGAACGAACCTGTTCAGGACTCATATGCGCGCTCATCGTCTGCTCCGGAAAGTTGGCAACTGCAGCGGCAGTGATTGTGCGTTCAATACCAGCACGGGACCAGAAGCGATCGGCGCTGAGCATTGCGTCCGGCGCACGGCCACCCCCCGTCTGCGCCGGGTCGGGTCCGCGATCGGCATGGATTGCCGATCGGGTGGCGCAGAAGGCCCGGCCGTCGAGCCCGGGGACGGTCAGGACACAGAGCAGCCCCGCCCGTGCATACGGCGCATCGAGCGGCAGCCGCCGATCGTCAGGTGGCGCGGATCGCGGACATGATTGCGTGACCCAAATCCTTGGTCCCGGCATTGCCGCCAAGGTCGGGGGTGCGGGTGCCGCCTTCGGCGAGGACGTCGGCGACTGCACGCTCGATCGCGGCGGCCGCCGCACTCTCGCCCAAGTGGTCAAGCATCATCGCGCCTGACCAGATCTGACCGATCGGGTTGGCAACACCGCGTCCGGCGATGTCGGGCGCCGAACCGTGCACCGGCTCGAACATCGACGGGTATTCGCGTTCGGGGTTGATGTTTCCCGATGGCGCGATGCCGACAGATCCGACCACTGCGGGGCCGAGATCGGACAGAATATCGCCGAACAGATTGGAGCCGACGACGACGTCAAACCATTCGGGATGACGTACGAAATGCGCCGTCAGGATATCGATGTGATACTGATCGGTCCTCACATCGGGATACTCTCTTGCAATCGCCGCGAACCGCTCGTCCCAGAAGGGCATCGTGTGAATGATCCCGTTGGACTTCGTTGCCGAGGTGAGGTGCTTCTTGCGGGTGCGCGCAAGCTCGAACGCATAGCGCATAATCCGGTCACAGCCGCGCTTTGTGAAGACGGCCTCCTGCATCGCCATCTCGTATTCGCTGCCGGCGTAGAGCCGGCCGCCGATTTCCGAATATTCGCCCTCGTTATTCTCCCGCACGACGTAAAAGTCGATCTCGCCCGGCGCGCGGTCGCGCAGCGGCGACGGCACTCCGGCCAGCAGGCGCACCGGCCGCAGATTGACGTATTGGTGAAAGCCGCGGCGCAGCGGGATCAGCAGCCCCCAAAGCGAGACGTGATCCGGCACGTCGGGGTGACCGACCGCACCGAGAAAGACCGCATCGTAAAGCCGCAGTCTTTCGAGGCCGTCTTCGGGCATCATCCGTCCCAAATTGACGTAACGCTCGCAGCTCCAATCGAACTCGTGCCACTGGAAGCCGAAGTCATAGATACGTGCAGCCGCTTCCATCGCGGCGATAGCTTCGGGCATCACCTCCCGACCGATGCCGTCACCCGCGATCACCGCGATCCGATAATTCTTTGCCATGCCAAAAGCCCTGAGCGGAACACCGGCGGGGATCGTAAAATCGCAGCGCCGGTTGAGCAACCCGCGAAGCCGCCCGGCGTGATCGACGGCGAATTACCGGCCCCGCCCGGGATCGGTCAAACTCACGCTTGTGAAACCGGGCCGCCGGGCCGATACGTTTAATTTAAGAGCGATTTTAACATAATCGCGGGGAAGGCCGACGGCGGCTCGACATCCGCTTCATGCCGGGCGCAACCAGCACAGACCGGCTGCCGGCTATCTCAGTCGTCGGATCCGCCGCCCAAACGGAGCGGATGGGCGTGGTCGAGGGGCCCATGGCCGCGGCCGACTCCGGGCGCACCCGCGATGGCTCGATGCACATATGCCCGTGCGCGGTCCACGGCGCCTTCAACATCCAGCCCCTGCGCGAGCCCCGCGGCGATTGCCGAAGCGAGGGTGCAGCCGGTGCCGTGAGTGTGGCGGGTCGCCAGTCGCGGGCTCTCCCATATCCTCTCGCCCGCGGTGGTTACGAGAACATCCGATACGGTTTCCCCACGCAGGTGACCTCCCTTCACGAGCACTGCCCGGCAGCCGAGCGCGAGCAGAGCTTCGCCGGCAATGCGCATGTCTGCGATGTTGGTAATCTCCCTGCCGCACAGGAGCTCCGTTTCCGGCAGGTTCGGGGTGATCAGTTCGGCGCGCGCAATCAACAGCTGCTTCAATGCGTCGATCGCGCCGGGATCAATCAGGCGCGCGCCGCCCTTTGCCACCATTACCGGATCAACGACCAGCGGCACCCGGGCGGCACGTTCGCCGAGCACTGCGGCGATCGCCTCGATCACAGGTGCCGCGTGCAGCATGCCCGTCTTGATCGCGTCCGCCCCGATATCGTCGAGCACGACCTCGATTTGCTGGCGCACGAATTCAGGCGGAATAGGCAGAACCCCGAAGACCCCCTCGGTATTTTGCGCGGTCAACGCGGTGATTGCCGTCGCCGCATAGGCGTCAAGCATCGAGATGGCCTTGATGTCGGCCTGGATGCCGGCCCCTCCCCCGGAATCCGAGCCGGCGACGACCAGGACGCGGCCACGCACGCTATTCGGCCGCCTGAGCCGGCCTGACGCGCACCGCGGGGGCGGCTACGTCCTCACCGCTCGCGGCACTGCGGATCGTGACGCACACCTCCTCGACGATCGCCGCGACGAGCTCCTCGTCTTGGCCCTCCGCCATGACGCGGATTACCGGTTCCGTTCCCGATTTGCGGATCACCAATCGGCCATCGCCGCCGAGCCTCGCTTTGCCGGTTTCGATTATGTTCGCCACCGCCGGAGATTGGAGGGGGTCGCTCTCACTGAACCGTACGCTGCGCAGCAACTGCGGTACCGGGGTGAATACCCGGCAGACCTCGCTGGCCCGGCGTCCCGTCTCGACGATCGAAGCAAGCACCTGAAGGGCGGCGATGAGCCCGTCGCCGGTCGTCGCATAGTCCGAAAGGATGATATGACCGGATTGCTCGCCGCCCAGGTTGCAGCCGAGCGCGCGCATCGTCTCGACCACGTAGCGATCACCGACCTTGGTGCGGTGCAGCCCGATACCCTGGCCTGAAAGATAGCGTTCGAAGCCGAGATTGGACATGATGGTTGTAACGACCGCGCCGCCCCACAGGCGGCGGGTTCGGGCCAGTCCCGTTGCGATCAGCGCCATCAGCTGGTCGCCGTCAAGGATCACGCCGCGCTCATCGGAGATGATCAGCCGGTCCGCGTCTCCGTCGAGGGCGATCCCGATATCGGCACGGCGGGCCAGCACCTCCTGCCGCATCTGTTCGGGGGAGAGCGCGCCGCACTCCCGGTTGATGTTGAGCCCGTCAGGCGCCACGCCGAGCGAGAATACCTCAGCGCCGAGCTCCCAAAACACTCTCGGAGCGACCTTGTAGGCGGCGCCGTGCGCGCAATCGACAACGATGCGCAACCCGTCGAGCCGCAGACCGCGCGGGAAGCTCTGTTTCACGAATTCGATATAGCGCCCGCCCGCGTCTTCCAACCGCTTGACCCGCCCCAGCCCGGCCGGCATGGCGCGCCGGCCCGGGCCTCGATCGAGGCAGGCCTCTATCTTCCCCTCGAGCTCGTCGGACAATTTGTATCCGTCCCGCCCGAACAATTTGATGCCGTTGTCGCCGTAGGGATTGTGGGAAGCCGACAAGACGACGCCGAGATCGGCGCGGAGGCTTCGCGTCAGCATCGCGATCGCCGGGGTGGGAAGCGGCCCGACCAGGACCACGTCCATACCCATCGTGACAAAGCCCGCGGTTAACGCGGGCTCGAGCATATAACCGGACAGTCTCGTGTCTTTGCCGATCACGACAAGGTGCTTATGGGTGCCGTTGTAGAAAAGTTCGCCGACCGCCATCGCGACCTTCAGCGCCGTTTCCGGTGTCATCGGTTCGCTGTTGGCGGTCCCGCGGATGCCGTCGGTTCCGAAGAGCTTCCGTGTCATCGAGTGTGTTTCCAGGGCGGATGCCCCGGCCTGTTTGGTCTGCGCCGGAAACCTGCCGCAAGGACGACGCCCCTCCCGATCCTTGAGGATCCTAGTGAGGGGGCAGGTTCGCTTGCGTTCCCCTCGCCAATATCAACCGGCAGCATTCCGGACAAGCTCGTTTCGTCGCCTCCCCAAGGGTCGTCCGTCGCGAGGTTGGGATTGAGGAAGCATCCCAACGCCGGTCTTGAACGTCCCGGTCAACGCAGCCTCCGGATTCCGTTCGCCTTGGGCTGGTAAGCGCGGGTTTTCGCCCGCTTTAGCCGTAGGGATTGCTTGAGGGAACCCTGCAGGTGTCGTCAAACCCGTCCCACTCTACTCTAAGCCGTCGAAAATGTCTCACGAATCAAAGGACGTTCACAAGGACTGGCCGATGCTCAGGAAAACCAAGCACTCCGCGTGGATGGGTGATCGGCCATCCGCGTCCATCAGTTCTCCCAACCGGTCGAAACCCGCGCGCAACCGAGTACGGCCCGTCCTGCAGTCCCGCGGCCGGGAGTGATAAGAGAGACTTCCCTGGGGCCTTTTCTCACCCGCCCGGCTGAGGCTCCGGTTCGAGGCCGGTCGGCCGTCCGGAGGGCGGAACCGAGCTGCGCCGCGGGCGCGGCTCCTCCGTAGCAGGGCCGGCCGAGGTCTCGCGCACGATCCGCTCACCCTTAATGATGCGCCGGATCTCATCCACCGACAGCGTCTCGTATTCGAGCAGGCCCTTTGCCAGCGCATGCAGCTCGTCGAGCCGCGCGGTGAGGATTTCCCTCGCCGTCCGCTCCCCCTCATCGATGACGCGGCGGATCTCCTCGTCGATGATTTTTGCCGTTGCGTCGGAAACGTTCTTGCGCTGCGTGACCGAATGGCCGAGGAAAACCTCCTCCTCGTTCTCCGCATAACGCAGCGGCCCGAGCTTCTCGCTGAACCCGAATTCGGTGACCATGCGGCGCGCCAGGCCGGTCGCGCGACGGATATCGTCGGCGGCGCCCGTTGTGACCTTGTCCGGGCCGAAGATCAGCTCTTCGGCGATGCGGCCGCCGAACAGGCTCGCGAGCATCGCTTTGATCTCGAGTTTCGACTGGCTGTACTTGTCGCGCTCCGGCAGAAACATCGTGACGCCGAGCGCCCGACCGCGCGGAATGATTGTCACTTTGTGCAGCGGCTCATGTCCTTCGGCGTAAAGCATGCACAACGCGTGGCCCGCCTCGTGGTAGGCAGTGAGCTTCTTCTCGTCCTCCGTCATGACCATCGAGCGCCGCTCGGCGCCCATCATCACCTTGTCCTTCGCCTGCTCGAATTCGGTCATCGCGACCGACCGCCTGCCTTTGCGGGCCGCCATCAGCGCCGCCTCGTTGACCAGATTGGCGAGATCCGCACCCGAGAAGCCCGGGGTGCCGCGCGCAATGATCTTGGCGTCGACATCAGAGGCGAGCGGCACCTTGCGCATGTGCACTTTGAGGATCTTCTCGCGGCCAACGACGTCCGGGTTGGGAACCACCACCTGACGATCGAAGCGCCCGGGCCGCAGCAGAGCCGGATCGAGGACATCCGGCCGGTTGGTCGCAGCGATCAGGATGACGCCCTCATTCGCCTCGAAACCGTCCATCTCGACAAGCAGCTGGTTCAGCGTCTGCTCGCGCTCGTCATTACCGCCGCCGAGACCGGCGCCGCGGTGCCGGCCGACCGCGTCGATCTCGTCGATAAAGATTATGCAGGGCGCGTTCTTCTTACCCTGTTCGAACATGTCACGCACGCGGCTCGCGCCGACGCCGACGAACATCTCGACGAAATCGGAGCCCGAGATCGTGAAAAACGGCACGTTCGCTTCGCCGGCAATTGCGCGGGCGAGCAGGGTCTTGCCGGTGCCGGGCGGCCCCACCAGCAGCACGCCTTTGGGGATCTTCCCGCCGAGCCTCTGAAACTTTTGCGGATCCTTCAGGTATTCGACGATCTCTTCGAGCTCCTGCTTCGCCTCGTCGATGCCTGCAACGTCCTCAAACGTGATACGCCCGACCTTCTCGGTCAGCAGCCGTGCCCGGCTTTTCCCGAAACCCATGGCTCGGCCGCCGCCGCCTTGCATCTGGCGCATGAAGAAGATCCACACACCGATCAGCAGCAGCATCGGGAACCAGGAGATCAGCACGCCGAAGAGCGAGGGCACATTTTCATCGACGGGGGCGGCGGTTATGCGCACACCCTTGTCGGTCAGTCGGCTAACCAGATTAGGATCGTTCGGCGCATAGGTCGTGAAGCCCCGACTATCCGTGAAATGGCCGCTGATATTGTTGCCCTGGATCGTGACGTCGGCGACCTGGCCGCGATTGACGTCGTTCAGAAAATCGGAGAAGGCGAGGGTCGACTGGGGTCCTCGGCTGGACGAGGTCTGAAACAGATTGAACAGGGCGACGAGAAGCAGCCCGATAACGATCCAAAGGGCGAGGTTCTTGCCGAAATTGTTCACGACCGAGGCCTTTCTATGCCAAGCCGGGCATCGCGCGCCGAATACCCTACCCCGATCGGGAGAGACCCGCGACTGTTTTCGCCCGGTCTAGAGATAAGAGGCCACTGTCGTTAAACAACCGCAAAGCCCGCACCCGTCAACGGATGGACGGGACAAAAAATAAACTCCGGCGCGGCGCGCAGCCCCTCCCTCTGGTACCCCAGATGCGGGACGGCAGCGAGGCCGCCTGCGTCCCGTGCAGCCGGCAGGATCGGAAAAAGCAGCCGCGGCAGGCGACTTTGCGTTTGCGGCGAGGCCCGGCGCCTGAGCTCGATCGCCCCGTCCGGACCGAGATAGCCGACGATGAAAGGAGCCGTCGCGTCGCGCGGAACCGCCACCCTCAATCGCCGATCGAACAGGATGCGCTCTCCCGGCGCAACCCGAACCGGCCGCGCCGCTCGGGCGAGCTCCCGCATGACGAGGACGCGGTCCCGCCAGCGAACAAAGCGGCAGCCACCGAGCGTGTGGGTGCGCTTTGCGCCGGTGTCGATCACGTCGCGCAGCCGGGCGATCCGCTCCCGCCGGGCGGGGTAGCTCGCGCTGCCGATCGTCGCAGCGAGCGAGGCGAGGATTCGCTCTGCCATGTCGTGTGGCACTGCCGCCGTGAGAGCGGGATCTAAGACCGCGAAGCCGGCGGGATGAACGGCGGTGCCTTCCGCGAGGAGCCGATTTGTGTCGGATTCGCGATCGGCACGCCTGGTTCCGTATCGGCGTATTTCGGCGAGGAGAGCCGGCAGTTCCTCGGCGTCGGGCATGATCCCGCCGCCCGCCCGCAGACGAGACCGCTCGAAAGCAGGATCAAGGTTGCTCGGATCGGTGATGAAGGGCTGATCCTCGGCGGCGAGAAAGGCCACGAGCCGGTTTTTCGGAAAGCCGAGCAGCGGGCGCAGCACGCGGCATTCGGCTAGCTCGCGGAGCGCCGACATCCCGGCCAGACCGTCCGGGCCGCTGCCGGCTCGCCGGCGGATCATATGAGTTTCGATCTGATCTTCGCGCTGGTGCGCAGTCAGCAAGTGCAGACAGCCATGCTCGCGGCACCAGCCGGCCAGGAGCCCATAACGCGCGGTGCGCGCAGCCTCTTGTATCCCGCTCCTCGGCTTCGCCCCCGCCCAGACGAGGACGTCGTGACGGATTTTTCTCGCCGACAACCAGGCTCCGAGGCTGCGGATTTCGGCGCTGCTTTCGGGGCGCAGCTGATGGTCCACGGACAACGCGCAGATCTTGCCGCCCCTCTCGCGCGCCCAGCGATCAGCCAAGATGGCGAGTGCCAGACTGTCGGGACCCCCGGACACCGCAACGGCAAGGAAGGGGCGGGTTTCCCAACGCGCGAGCGAAGTGATGGCAGCGCCGAATTCGGCGAGGGTCAGAGGCTTCCCGGGTGACGTTCGGGTCAGCAGCCGAGCCGCTTCTTTTCCGCCGCCGAACGCCCTTTGATCGCGCTCCCCGGCTTCGGGAAGTCGTGATCGAGCTGGACGAGCGCGACACAGGCGTTTTGCTTCTGATTGGCACGCGCGAGCGACATACCAAGCTTCAGCAGATCGTCGGCTGCCTTCGCCCCTTTAGGGTACCGTTTATAGCCATCGGCGAAGGCGCTCGCCGCCTCGGCATATCTGCGGCGCGCGTAATAGGTCTCACCGAGCCAGTACTGCGCCGTTCCCGCCAGCGGGTCATCCGGATGACGCGCAATGAAGTCCCGGAAGGCTTCCTCGGCAGCCGGATAATCGGCCTGCTTCAATAGTCCGAAAGCAAAATTGTATTCCTTGGAAACCGATCCTGAGGGCAGCTCGCCGCCCGACGGTGGGCGCAGGCCGCCCGCCGCCCCGACATTCGCGGACTGAGGGGGCGTCAATTGCCGTGGTCCAGGAGGAGTGAGCGTGCTGCCGGTGGCTGGCGTGTCCTGCGGCGGCGGGACCGGCGTGCCGGGCGGCATCAGGGTGCTGCCGGGCGGGCTCGCTATCGGCGGGTTCGCGCCTGGCGGAGGGCCCCGCATCGCCATTGGCCCGGTGGGGCCGGTATCGGTCATGCCGGCCGCAGCCTGGGAGCTCCCTGTCGCCGTCCGGGGCGGCCCCTGCGGCGGTCCCTGCCCTTGGCCCAACCGCAAATCGACATCGCTGTTGACTTGCTCGACCCGCCGCCGCAATTGCTCGACAGCGTTCATCGCATCCTCGACCCGGCCGGTCAACTCGCGCATCTGCGCCTCGAGCCGGCCCATCCGCAATTCGACATCTACGGCCTCGCCGGGCGGGGGCGTAATGACCGGAGTGGTGCCGCCTCGGTAGACCTGCCGCTGCAGCATGCTGAGGTCCTTCTCCAGCCGGTCAAGCCGGTCTTGCATCGACCGGTCCTGAGATTGTGCCGGGACAATCAATACGGCCGTGGCAAACAGCACCAGCAGCAGAGTTGGGCGGGCATGCGAGGAGATCCAACGCCGTATCATCAGAAGCCTCTCGAACCGCATCCGGGTCCGGTGTGACCGGGATGCGCACAGTTGTCCCGCGCCGCCCGAGAGCGCTAGCGCCGCGGATTTAGCCGAGAGCCCTACTAGGGCTCGTTTGGGGCAAAAAAAGGGCACCTCTCGATCACCAAACGGTTGAGGCTAGCGGCAAATACCGGTCTGCACCGCTGCGCGCGTGCAAAACGTCTTCGTGCTAAATGACCCGGCGCCGCGCCCGCCTCTCAGTTGACTACGGTAACACCACGGCGGTTCTGGGCGTAGGCCTCCTCGGTCGAGCCGACGACGGCCGGGCGCTCTTTGCCGTAGCTGATTGTCGAAATCCGGCTCGCCGGGATTCCCATAGCGACAAGCACGTTTTTGACAGCCTGCGCGCGCCGTTCGCCGAGCGCCAAATTGTATTCGCGTGTGCCCCGCTCGTCGCAGTGGCCTTCGACCGTAACGGTGACGTTCGGGTAACGCCGCAACCAGTCAGCTTGTCGAGCAAGGGTCTCGCGCCCCTCGGGGCTGATATCGGATTGGTCAAAGGCGAAGAAAACGCGATCGCCGGCGCTTGCTTCCAGCTCCTGTTGAGATCCTGGAGCCCCGCGCCTGGCGCCGAATCCGCCAGGCCCGCCTGGTCCCCCCGTCGCCTGCGGTCCGCCCGGAGATGGCTGCTCCGGACTACTGCACGCCGAGAGCAGCAGCAGAGCACCGATCGCAAAGGATAACGCCTTGTGCATGTCGATCCCCCTCATCGCACAATGTTCAGCGAAGTTCAGCGAAGCAATGGCGACCAGGCCGGATCGGAAGCATCCTGCGGGGTTATCACTTCGCGCTGGTTCGACCCGGTCAGGTCGATCGAAAAAAGACGGCTGGAGCCGCCATAACCGCGCGAGTCGGACGGCGTTTGGCGGAAGTACATCAGCACGCGCCCGTTAGGAGCCCAGGTCGGCCCTTCGACAAGGAAATCCCGCGTCAACAGCCGCTCTCCGGAACCGTCCGGCCGCATGACACCGATAAAAAACGATCCCCCGTCGATCTTTGTAAACGCGATCAGATCGCCGCGCGGCGACCACACCGGCGTGCCGTATTTCCCCGAACCGAAGCTGATCCGCTTAACATCGCTGCCGTCCGCATTCATCACGTAGAGCTGCTGCGAACCGCCGCGATCCGAGTTGAACACGACCTTGCTGCCATCCGGCGAGAAGCAGGGCGAGGTGTCGATCGCCTCGCTGTCGGTCAGGCGCGTCGCACGACGCGTACGCAGGTCGAGCGTGAAGAGATTGCTGACCCCGTTTTCGGCTTGGCTGAGAATCACGCGGTTGCCGTCGGGCGAAAAGCGCGGGGCAAACGTCATGCCCGGGAAATCGCCGATCACCTCCTGCTGTCCGGTGTCGATGTTGAACAGATAGACCCGCGGCGCGCCACTCCCATAAGAGAGGTAGGTGATCTCCTGCGCCGTCGGCGAAAAGCGGGGGGTCAGCACGAGTGCCCGCCCGTCAGTCAGGATCCGGTTATTGGCTCCGTCCTGGTCCATGATCGCAAGGCGCTTGATCCGTTTGTCTTGCGGACCCGTTTCGGCGACATAGACGACGCGCGTGTCGAAATAGCCTTCTTCTCCGGTGATCCTCTTGTAAATCTCGTCGGCAATTATGTGAGCGATGCGCCGCCAGTTCTGCTGTGTTGTCGTGTAGCTGTACCCGGCCAGCTGTTGCTCGGCAAAGACATCCCACAGGCGAAACTCGACCCTCAGCCGTCCGTCGCTTTGGGCGTTGACCGCGCCCGTAACGAGAGCCTGGGCATTGATCTGCCGCCAATCGGGAAAACGTGGCTGGGCATTCGATGCCGAAACATTCTCAATGAAGCTGTGCGGGTCGAGCGGTCGAAACAGACCGGAACGCTCCAGATCCGCAGAAACGACCGTAGCGATGTCGCGCCCGGTCTGAGCGTTGGGGCCGTCGCCCGCCAGGGCGGGGATCGCGATCGGCATCGGCGCGACGTTGCCGCCGGTGATGTCAATCCGCAATTCCGCCTGCCCCGAGGCGCCCGCGTACAACAGGACCAGCAGGGCTGCCGTGAAGGCATGGACGAAGATTCGGCTTCTTCTCGTCATAACATGTCCTTTGGACTGAAATCGACGACAAGGTCTTTCCAGATCGCGTATTTTCCGGGGGGAAGGTGCAGCGGCCGGCATTGCGGATTGAAAAAAGCCCGCCGCGCGCTTTCGGCCGCCGCCCGGAAGAAGGGGTCGCTCAGCCGGCCCTGATCGACAATCGTTGCCTGCCGGACAGCGCCGTCCGGATCGACAGCGACCCTTATCTCGACGACGAGGTCCCTCGCATCGCGGGCTCCCGCCGGGACGTTCCAGCACTGCGCGATCTGGTGGCGGACCATGTCGAGTTCGTTCGCTGTGAGCTGACTGGCCAAGGGGGCCTTTGGCTGCGAAGAGGCTCGTGCGGATGCGGCCCGCGGCTTCTGCGGCGGCGCATCAGGCGCCGGCGCCGCCTGCTGCGCCGCCAGATTACGCAACAACGCCTGGAACTGCGTGGGGTCGTATTTCCTCGGCTCGGGTTTCGGCTCGCTCTTCCCCGTCCGTGACGGCGGTTCGGGCTTTTCCTTGGGCCTAGGCGGCGGCTCGACGAGGTCCGCGGGAGGCTTTGCCGCGACCGGCGGCGCTGGTTTCGGCTCCGGCGGCTTCGCCGCGACCGGCGGTTCAGGTTTCGGCTCCGGCGGCTTCGCCGCGACCGGCGGTTCAGGTTTCGGCTCCGGCGGCTTTGCCGCGACCGGCGGCGCTGGTTTCGGCTCCGGCGGCTTTGCCGCGACCGGCGGCGCTGGTTTCGGCT